>JAHJQK010000084.1 GCA_018819135.1 Pseudomonadota bacterium
ACCTTCGCTGCGCTCCTTCCGGAAAAATATGATGATCCAGAGTTCCGGGAACAATTTTCCCGACTGGTGAACCTGGACGTCAAACGGATCAACGAGCTTTTGGAAAATCTTTTGGAATTTGCTCAATTTCCCTCCCCCCGCATCCGGGAAAATAACCTCACCCTTTTACTAAAGGATGTTCTCAAAGAGAAAGAAAAAAAAATAACCCAACGGGGGACCCGGTTGAGCTTGGATTTGAAGGAAAATTTACCGGCGATCCTTTTTGATACAGTTCAATTGGAATTTGTTTTGCGGAACATACTGGAAAATGTGTTGGCCACGATTGAAGAGGATAAAGATTTGAGCCTCTCCATGGATTTAATTGCCGAAGGGGAAGGCCAAAAAAAATTTGTGGAATTAGTGGTTTGGTATGATGGTCAGGATGGGATTATCCGCAATATCCAGAAAGCCTTCGGACCAGAAGCTGGGCTGAATTTTGAGAACCTGAGTTTGGCTCTGGCCCTGGCTCGTAAGGTTATGATTCGGAATCGAGGAGATATGCTGGTAAGCCAGGAAGAAGGAGCTGGGACAACTATTCGCCTTCGATTCTCGGTTGCCGGATGAAAGATTGGGGCAGGCCAGTCAATAAAGGAAAGCTATGCGAAAGATTTTGATTGTCGATGATGAAGTAAGCGTACGGGATTCACTACGCATGATCTTTAAAAAAGATTATCAAGTGATCATGGCTGGTAGTGCAGATGAGGCTTTTATTAAAGTAAAGAGCGAAGAACCAGATTTAATTTTTTTGGATATTATCATGCCGGAGAAGGATGGGATGCAAGCTCTCAAGGAGATCCGGGAGGTGCACCCCCAGATTTCGGTCATTATGCTGACCGCTACCAAAACCTTGAAAACTGCCGTGGAAGCCATGAGGCTGGGAGCTTACGACTATATCACCAAGCCTTTTGATGTGGAGGAGTTGAAATTAATAGCCCAGAAGGCCTTAGAGAGTCGCGACCTCAGGATGGAGAACCGGAGGCTGCAGGGAGAAGTGGAAGAGCGCTACCATTTTGATAATATCATCGGCAAGTCGAAAGAAATGCGGGAAATTTATGCTACGATCCGGCAAATCGCCGAAAAAAACTCCACGGTTTTAATTCACGGGGAAAGCGGGACGGGGAAAGAGTTAGTTGCTCGAGCCATCCACTTCAACAGCCACCGCAAGAATAAGCCTTTCGTGGCGGTAAATTGTGCGGCCATCCCCGAGACCCTGATTGAGAGCGAACTTTTCGGGCACGAAAAAGGCGCTTTCACGGATGCCCAGACTCGGCGCATTGGGCATTTTGAACTGGCCGATCAAGGAACCCTTTTTCTGGATGAAATTTCTGAGCTGAGCCTGCCCACTCAGGCCAAAATCCTGCGCGCTTTACAGGAAAGGGACTTTGTCCGGGTGGGAGGGGGGAAGACCATTAGTGTGGATGTGCGCCTGATCTCGGCCACCAACAAGAATCTGGAAGAGCTAATGGCGCGGGGAGCTTTCCGTTCGGATCTTTTCTACCGCATTAACGTCGTCCCTTTAACGATCCCACCCTTGCGCAAGAGAAAAGAAGATATTCTTCTGCTGGCCAAGCACTTTCTGGATAAACACGCTGGGGTCGGGAAAAAGATAATTTTACCCGAAGCCATGGATATCCTGATCGCTTATGATTGGCCGGGGAATGTTCGCGAATTAGAAAATATCATCGAGCGGATCGTAGTGCTTACCACTTCGGATACAATAAACCCCGACGACATTCCCTCTTCCTTGAAGACCGAATCCCGGGTGGAATTGATCAAGCTGGGAGTGTTAAACGGAAGAATTTCTTTCGAAGATGCTGAAAAAGAATTTGAGAGGGACATTATCATGGAGGCCCTAAAAAAGAGCAATTTTGTGCAGACCCGAGCTGCAGACCTTTTGGGTATCAGCAGAAGAATTCTAAAATACAAGATGGACAAATATAGTATCGCGGAACCACCCGAAAATTAATGATCCGGCGAGAACCAAATAATAAGCCCAGATCATTATGGATCCTTGGCCTCGCTTTGGGCCGGTACCGCCAATAGAGGGAAGACCTTCTTCTTCCAGCCGATGCTCCCTCCTTCATCACCCCCCCGCCCGGTTAATAAACAAACTTTCATGGCCTTAAAAAGGATAAGGTGGCGTGGAAAGCAAATGCATTGACGAACACTCTGGGAAACCGTATGATGGACCAAGTTGGCAACAGGCATGGGTAGGAAGGGTTTCCTTGTCATATCGGCCAGTCGCAGGACTGATCTGGTGGGATGTTTCCCCGGGGTGATGGTAGAACGTCTCGGGGAGTATCCGCCCCAAGATGTGCACTCCATAGTTGTGTGGACCAAAAATCCCCAAAATATAGTCATGGAAGGGGAGTTAAAGAAAATTCTTAAAGAATATCGGCAGATTTACGTCCACCTTACCATTACGGGTATGGGTGGAGGGGAATTTGAACCTATGATCCCCCCGTGGAAAGAAGTTGTCAGGATGATTGGGCCCCTAACTGACCTTGTAGGGGGGCCCCTGCGTATTTCCTGGAGGTTTGACCCCATCTTAAAAGTGGAAAGGAATGGAAAAGTATACAGCAATTTTGATCTGTTCCCAGTATTAGCCGAGGCCATTGCTCCCTTCGGAATTAAGATCTGCCGGATGAGTTGGGTTTCGCCCTATAAAAAAGTAGTGACCCGATTGGGGCAAAAAGGCTGGCGCCTCATTCCTCAGATTCATCATGAAAGGATTAACCAAGCTCGACAATTGGCCGGTTTTGCCCAAAGGCATGGAATGAACATCCATTTTTGCTCCATGGAAAGGTTTCCAATTTCACGCTGTATCGATGGTGAATTTTTGAGCAAAATTCACCCCGATGGATTGACCTGTTCAAGAGAAAAAGCCAAGGGGCAGCGGGAACTCTGTGGGTGCACCCAGAGCATAGACATTGGCTGGTATTCTCTTCAGTGTAAACACGGATGTTTGTATTGTTATGCCTCCCCTTGAAAGGATAGGGTTTAAGGGGGCGAGGGTTCCGGCTATGCCGGGTTAGAATATGAAAGAAATGCCTGATAATAGGAAACTGAAATTTCACGGCTGGGTTGGTCTTGGCATTATCGGAATCTCGGAAATTCTGCTATTTGCCGAGGTTTCCTTTGTGAAAATTTATTTTACTCCTTTGGTCTGGAGCGGTTATATCTTTTTTATCGATAGTTTAGTTTATAGAAATAAAGGAACATCTCTCATACTCACTCGCCCTGGAGAATTTACCCTCATACTTCCTTTGTCGGTGGGATTTTGGTTGATCTTCGAGTTCTACAACCTTTACATTCAAAACTGGCATTACGTAGGCCTGCCAGAAGACCTCCTTTTACGCTGGATAGGCTACGCCTGGGCCTTTGCCACAATCTGGCCCGCTATAATTATCACCGCCGAAGCCCTGGAAAGTTGGGGGCAACTTTACCAGGGTAGAATTAAGCCGTTAAAAATAAAAAGAAAACATCTTTATTCTTCTTTGGTCTTTGGTACCTTTTGTTTAATAGTTCCTTTAATTTCTTCTGCGGAGACTGCCAAATATTTAGCTGCTCCTGTTTGGCTGGGTTTTATTTTTTTATTGGATCCACTCAATTATTGGATGGGAAGGAAGTCCTTATTCGGGGATCTGGAGAGGGGAAATCCACGGACCCTTTATAGCCTGCTTCTCTCCGGTTTAATTTGCGGCCTACTCTGGGAATTTTGGAACTATTGGGCCGGGGCCAAGTGGCATTACACCGTTCCTATCTTGGATTATGTGAAAATTTTTGAAATGCCGCTTTTAGGCTATTTAGGGTTTCCACCCTTTGCCGTGGAATGCTACGTCATGTACTCCTTCACGATAAATGCCTTCAAAAGAAAGTCGAACGCTTGATTGATAAAATTTTTGGTCCGGCGGGAATTTTAGCTCAAAAAATGAGTTCGTATGAATATCGCCCGGAACAGGGGCAGATGGCCCTGGCTGTAAACCGGGCCTTTGCCCAGGAGCGCTCTTTAATCGTTGAAGCCGGAACCGGAACAGGGAAAACCCTTGCCTATCTCATTCCAGCTGTTTTGAGCGGCAAGAAAGTTATCATCTCTACCGGGACCAAAACCCTCCAGGAGCAACTGTACTTTCGCGACATCCCATTTATCCAGAGAAAATTAGGTTTTTTATTTAAAGCTTCCTTCATGAAAGGGAGAGGGAATTATCTTTGCCGGCGAAGATTCCGCCTTTTTTCCCGCCAGCCCATGTTGAAAGCTTTAGATGAGATCGCTTACTATCATTATTTGAAAAACTGGGCCAGCCGAACCAAAACCGGCGACCGGGCCGAATTGGCGGAGCTTCCGGAAGACCTGGAATTATGGAAGGAAGTTGGCGCGTTGAGCGAAACCTGTCTCGGGCAGGGCTGCGAATTCTTTGACCGCTGTTTTATCACCCGTATGAGGCAGGAAGCAGCGGGGTCTGATGTGGTAATCGTCAACCATCACTTATTTTTTGCCGACCTGGCCGTCCGCTGGAAAGGGTATGGAGAGGTATTGCCCCGTTACGAAGCAGTGATTTTTGATGAGGCTCACCAGCTGGAAGAGGTAGCCACCCAATATTTCGGATCAGCGGTAAGTAATTTCCGCTGCGAAGAGTTGGCCAGGGATGTCCGCCGGGAAGTAACTGCCCTGAAATTGAAAAATGAATTTTGGCATAGAATTTCAACTCTTATCCTTGAAAGCCAGGAACATTTTTTTGCCCTTTTCCGCGGCGGTGAGTCCCGCTACCGCTTAAAGGAAAATCATCTTAAAAAAAATAAGGATCCGGCTCTAAAATTAATGGAAGGATTAACTTCCATCATGGCCCACATCGGAGGAATGAAAGAACCTGCGGAAGGGATGCGGGCCTTAAGCCGGAGGGCTGAAGAGTTAGAAAGGGAATTGCAGGCCATTTTGGATCTTTCCGAGAAGCGTCTGGTTTATTGGTGCGAGGTGAGAGGAAGAGGTGTATTCCTCCATGCTTCCCCCATCGACGTATCCCCAGAACTTCAGGAACAGCTTTACAATCAGGTGAAAACAATTATCTTCACTTCGGCAACGGTTTCAGCGCAAGGAACCTTTCGCTTTTTTAAAAAGCGTGTGGGTTTGGTTGACACCTGGGAAGATGTGACGGAAGAGCTGATGTTGGATTCTTCTTTTGATATGCAGCAACAGGCCCTGCTTTATTTACCCCCCCATTTACCCGATCCCAACCATCAATCATTTCTACAGCAAGCGGTTGAGGAAATCCGGCAGATCCTTGAAAAAACGCAGGGAAGGGCGTTTCTCTTATTCACGAGTGTTAAAAATATGGAAGAAGCGTACAGGTTGTTAAAAGGACAACTTCCTTTTACCTGTTTTTTGCAGGGAGAGCGACCCAAATCGGCTTTAATCCAGACCTTCAAAGAAGACGTGAATTCTGTTCTCTTTGCCACGGCCAGTTTTTGGGAGGGGGTGGACATTCAAGGGGAGGCTTTGAGCTGTGTGATCGTGGATCGGCTGCCCTTCTCTTGGCCTAATGAACCCCTCATGGAAGCCAGGCTGGAAAGAATTGCTTCTTCCGGCGGAAGCCCATTCTGGGATTATCAAGTACCCTCAGCGATTATTCTCCTTAAACAAGGTTTGGGGCGACTGATCCGGACACGCCAAGATCATGGTTTATTAGCCGTCCTTGACCCTCGTCTATTAACCAGGAGCTATGGAAAAGCTTTTATGAAAAGTCTCCCTCCATGCCCTGTAGTACATGACCGGGAGGCAATCGAGCGATTCTTCGCTCCCCTTATTCGTTGACTATAGGGGGGAGAAGTATTATAATTATCTATAAGATTAAAAATTGTGTCCTGGGAAAGAAGCTAAACCTGAAGGACCATTAATTTTTTTTGCACCGCCTTGGAGGGGAAACAATGGGAAATCTTCCCGAAGAAGAGCAAATTAAAATTCCAGAAACCTTACCCTTATTACCGGTTCGCGATACGGTAATTTTTCCTTATATGATCCTGCCGCTTTTCGTGGGGCGAGAGACCTCAATTAAGGCTGTTGATGAAGCCTTGGCGAAAGATCGAATGATTTTTCTGGCCACGCAAAAGGTGGCTACGGATGACAATCCAATCCCGGAAGGCATTTACTCGGTGGGCACGGCCGCCATGGTCATGAAGATGCTTAAATTGCCCGACGGAAGGGTGAAGATCTTGGTCCAGGGGTTAGCCAAAGGGATTATTAAAGAATACCTCCAGGAGAAACCCCTGTTCGTCGTCCATATTCAGCGGGTCGTCGAACCTCCTTTAGAAGATATATCCCTGGAGGCAGAAGCCCTTATCCGCAGCGTCAAGGAACAGAGCGAGAAAGTTTTAACGTTGAAAGGAATCCTTTCTCCGGACGTTCTGGCCATCCTTGACCAGATCGAAGAACCGGGGAGGTTGGCCGATTTAGTAGCCTCCAACCTCAAGCTAAAGATTGAAGAAGCTCAAAAGGTCCTGGAGACTTTTCATCCTCTGCAACGCTTGAAAAAGGTTAATGAGTACCTTTCTAAGGAAGTTCAGGTCTCCACCATGCAAGCGAAAATTCAATCTCAGGCCCGAGAGGAAATGACCAAGACGCAACGCGAGTATTTTCTCAGAGAACAGCTCAAGGCCATTAAAAGCGAATTGGGCGATATTGATGAAAAAAGTCAGGAGATCAATGAATTAAGGGAAAAAATAAAGAAAGCCAAAATGCCCCAGGATGTGGAAAAGGAAGCTAACAAACAATTAAATCGCTTGGAACAGATGCACCCTGAATCTGCCGAAGCTACGATCGTCCGCACTTACCTGGATTGGCTGGTGGAAATCCCCTGGAGCGTGAGCACGGTTGACAACTTAGACATTAAGAAAGCCAAACAGGTGTTAGACGAAGATCATTACGACTTGGAGAAGGTCAAAGAGCGTATCTTAGAATATTTGGGTGTGCGAAAATTGAAAGAGAAAATGAAAGGTCCCATCCTCTGCTTCGTGGGTCCCCCAGGCGTAGGCAAAACTTCCTTAGGAAAATCCATAGCCAGGGCGCTGGGGAGGAAATTCACCCGTATCTCTTTGGGGGGTATCCGGGATGAGGCTGAGATCCGCGGGCATCGGCGGACTTACATTGGCTCACTGCCCGGGCGAATCGTCCAGGGGATCAAAAATGCGGGATCCAATAATCCTGTATTTATGCTCGATGAAATTGACAAAGTAGGGACGGACTTCCGGGGCGATCCTTCGGCAGCCCTGTTAGAAGCTCTTGATCCGGAACAAAATTTTGCTTTCAGCGACCATTATCTGAATGTTCCCTTCGACCTATCTAAGGTTATGTTCATCACCACTGCCAATATCCTGGATCCTATTCCACCGGCCTTGAAAGACCGGATGGAAGTCCTGAACCTGGCTGGATATACCAGCGAAGAAAAGCTGAAAATCACTAAACAATTTTTATTACCCAGGCAATTGGAAGAGAACGGGATCAACAAAGAGATCCTTTCCATCAGCGATGAGGCCCTTTTGCGGATCATTTCCCAATACACCAAAGAGGCGGGAGTGCGCAATTTGGAACGAGAGATTGCTTCCATCTGTCGTAAAGTGGCGCGGAAAATCGCCGAAGACGAAAAAGGCCCCTATCAGATTACCAGCCTGAATTTGCACAAATATTTGGGGCCGCCGAAGTTTTTACCCGAAGAAGAATTGGATGTAAACGAGATCGGCGTGGCCACGGGATTGGCTTGGACTTCCGTAGGCGGAGAAATATTGCACGTGGAAACCACCACCATGAAAGGGAAAGGTAACCTGACCCTCACCGGCCATCTCGGTGATGTAATGAAGGAATCGGCCCAGGCGGCTTTGAGCTACACCCGCTCCAAAAGCAAGGAATTCGACCTCGACCCAGATTTTTATGAGAAATTGGACATTCATATTCATGTCCCCGCAGGAGCGATTCCCAAGGATGGGCCTTCGGCCGGGATTACCATGGCCACATCACTGGTTTCCGCCTTGATGCGCATTCCGGTGCGCAAGGACGTGGCTATGACTGGAGAGATTACTCTCCGCGGACGGGTGCTTCCGATTGGGGGCCTAAAAGAAAAGACTTTAGCCGCCCTTCGGGCAAAGATTAAAAATATTATTATTCCTGATCAGAACAGGAAAGACCTGGAAGAGATCCCCCCCTATATTCGTCGGAAAGTCAATTTCATCTTTGTAAAGAATACGGATGAAATATTGAAAGTGGCCCTGGTTCCGGAAAAGGTGCAACCTTTACCTGCAGTTGCCAAAGAAGACCCGGGGGGAAAAATGGGGAGGCCGGAAAGCCATTCTGTTGCTTTACCCGTATGATCAACTCTTGCGGATGGCCTGGTGGAACTTCGAGAAATCGGTGAATTCGGCCTCATTGACAGGATAAAAAAAAACATCTTTCCCCTTTTGCCTGGAGTAATCAGGGGGATGGGTGATGATGCGGCCATTTCATCTCTAACATCAGGAACCGAACTTGTCTCCACAACAGACCTTCTGGTAGAAGGGGTCCATTTTAACCTGTCTTTCACTTCCGCCCATCTTTTAGGTAGAAAATCTTTAGCCGTTAATCTCAGTGATATTGCCGCTATGGGGGCCAACCCCCGTTTTGCCCTCCTTTCCTTAGCCGTTCCTATGAAAACGACTGTGGAATTTATTGATGATTTCATACGCGGCTTTTTGGAGATATCTGGGGCGTATGATGTTTCCTTGATCGGGGGTGATACTTCTTCCTCGCCGGAAAGGTTATTCATCAGCGTCACTCTCCTGGGAGAAGGAAAAAAAGAAAATTTGGTTTGTCGCTGTGGAGCTCAACCCGGGGATGACCTTTATGTCACAGGCACATTGGGAGACTCACTCCTTGGGATGCAAGTGGCCCAAAAGAGAGGGGGAAAACCAACTTCCGCAGACGAAGCCTATCTCATGGAAAGGCACTTGAATCCTATACCCCGGTTACCAGAAGGTAAAACCCTGGCTGGAAGAGGTTTGGCCAGAGCAATGATCGATGTGAGCGATGGTCTTTATTCCGACCTTCGGCATATCTGTGAAGAAAGTCGGGTGGGGGCGACAGTCTGGGTGGAGCGGATCCCCCTTTCCGTCCCTTTTCAGTCCCTTGCTACCGTTCCGAAAGAGCAAAACTGGCAATTGGCCGTGAAAGGCGGGGAGGATTACGAATTGCTCTTCGCCGTGGCACCGGAGAAGGCATGGGAGCTTAAAGAATTGGCCCGACATTGGAAATGCGGCCTGACCTGCATTGGAAAAGTAGAACCTTTTCCCCAGGGTGTTACGATCCGAAATGAGCAGGGTCCGGTAGACGATGCTTTTCTTAAGGGATATGATCATTTTGCGTGAAACACCCCGGGGTATGCAGAAGCTGCTAAGCGTTTAGCGCCAAGCCCATTGCGGTTAAAATATTTTCAATTCTATCTTCCAATCTATAGGGTGAAGGTTTATCAATCAGCTGTTCAAAGAAAGATTCTTGACGGGACCAAGCAACTAAAGGAGAAGGAGCCTGCTCTTTGGAGATTGAAGCCCCTATAAGAATTTATTTGCTTTTTTTCCTCTTCTGGGGCCTGGTCTTTTTCACTTCTTCCGAGGCTGCCCTTTTTGGCCTAGGGCGTTTTAACCTGCAGAAGCTTAAAGATGAAGAGCATCCCCGCCATTCGCTGATCGAGCGCCTATTGAGCCGGCCCCGGCAATTGATTATTTCTCTATTAATCGGCAACGAAGCCATCAACGTAGCGATTTCCTCTTTGACCAGCGCTCTGTTTATCGGTTTATGGGGAGATACGGCCAAGTGGCTGGCGATCCCTGTGGTCGTCTTTATTATTTTACTTTTTGGGGAAGTGATCCCCAAGACCATTGCGGTGAATTATCCGGACAAAATCGCCCCTTTGGCCGCCGGACCCGTTAAGCAGTTTGCCGCAATCGTAAGTCCCCTACGCTGGATTTTGGAAAAAATCGTTGATGGTGTATTGAAACTTTTCCGCGTCGTATCGGAATCTTCCCCTCCTCCGTTGACCGAAGAAGTTTTTAAGGAGATGGTGGAGGCGAGTCAAAAAGAGGGAACCTTAGAAGAGCTGGAGAAGGATCTTATCCACCGCGTGTTCCGGTTTGGAGATCAGACCGTAAAAAACATCATGACACCTCGCGCAGCCGTTTTTGCCCTCCCGGCTAACACAAAATTGGAAAATGCCATCGAAGCTTTGAGAGAGCGTCGTTTTTCCCGTATTCCTGTTTTCGGCGAAAACCCGGGCAACATTGTAGGCATCTTGTACGTAAAAGATCTTTTGGGGCCTCCGGGGAAAGGGGAAAAAACCGGAGAAACGAATTTGCGGAATTTTTTGCGAAAACCTTATTTCATTCCTCCCAGTAAGAAATTAGACGACTTGTTTCGTGAATTTAGAAAACAAAGAATCCACTTAGCCGTTGTGGTCAATGAGTATGGGAATTTATCCGGGATCGTTACCCTGGAAGACTTGTTAGAGGAATTGTTCGGGGAAATTTATGACGAGATGGATTTCGAACGTGAAGGTATGAGGGGAAAAAGGAAGAGGCCGAGAAGGAATATACCGTGACAATAAAACTAAGAACTGAGAAGGAAGCCCATCGGGAAAGAAAATGAATCCTTGGCTTAGCATGGGAATAATCATTATTGTTTTTTTATTTCTGGAAGGGTTTTTGTCCGGTTCTGAGATCGCCCTGGTGGCCGCGAATCGAAAAAGGTTGAATTATTTAGCCCGTTCCAATTCCCGGATCGCACGCCTGACTCACCGCATCCTGCGGGAACCTTCTTGGTTCCTTTCCACCACTTTGGTGGGAAGTAATTTAGCCGAGGTTGTCAATACCGCACTGGTAACATCGATTTTTATCGGCCTCTATGGGTCGAGAGGGGATTTGTACGCTTTTCTGCTCCTTGCTCCTTTAATCCTCATTTACGGGGAAATATTGCCCAAAACTCTCTTTCAGCAAAAAGCCGACTATTGGGTTCCCAAGATTGCCCCGATCATCTGGATTTTTTCCATAATTTTATTCCCGTTGGTTTGGGTCATGTCGGGGGCTACAAGATTTGTCTTTGGCCTTTTACGTTTAAAGGGGGAAAAAGGGCCTTACATCACCCGGGAGGAACTTCAACTTCTTTTACGGACGGAGGGAGAGGCGACCGATATGAAACCGATGGAAAAAGATATGATCCATCGCATTTTTCGCTTTTCCACGACGAAGGCAAAGGAAGTGATGATCCCGTTAGTAGAAGTTGTGGCTTTGGAGGAAAATTCCAGCGTAGAGGAAGCGATTGCTTTAACCCGGCAGGAAAACTATTCCCGTTATCCTGTTTTTCGCGAACGGGTGGACAACATCGTCGGCATCCTGCACAGCTTTGATCTCCTTTTGGCCTTGGGCAAGGAACAGACGGTCCAATCCTTTGTCCGCCCCATTTCCTTTTTCCCCGAGACTAAACCGGTCGATGAGCTTTTGCTGGAATTACAGCGGAACCACGAGGCGATGGCAACGGTGGTTGATGAGTACGGGGGAGCGGTAGGAATTATCACCGTGGAAGATATTCTGGAAGAGGTGGTGGGGGAGATAGAAGATGAATATGACATCGGGCAACCTCTCTACAAAAAAGTAGGGCCGAGAAAATTGGTAATCAACGCCAGGATGGAAGTGGATCATATTAATGAGATCCTCAAGCTCGGGCTGCCCAAAAAAGAGGATTATGAGACGTTAGGGGGGTTTGTCCTGGAAAAATTGGGTCGAGTCCCCCAAGCCGGCGAAGGTTTTCGGTTCAAGGGAATGCTTTTTGAAGTTTTGAGCGCCGATGAACGGTCGGTTGCCGAAGTGCTGGTGACTTTGAAAGAATAAATTTTAATGGGACGCGGATCAACGCAGATTTAAGGGATTTTATAAATAAAATAATTTTTCTGCGCTGATCTGCGAAAATCGGTGTCCTATTGAGCTTCGCAAAAGTAATGGAACATTGATTAATTTATTACGCCCCCTCACCCTCCCCTCTCCCCCTAATCAGGGGGAGAGGATAAAGGTGAGGGGGTTTAAAGCAGTGCCAATGCCCGTTCCATTATTTATGCGAAA
>JAHJQK010000085.1 GCA_018819135.1 Pseudomonadota bacterium
TTCCCTTATCTCACCGGGGAGCGAGGTTCAGGAGGAATCGCCCAAGCGAAAGGATTAGTCCGGGCTGGCCGCTATTCAGGGTATGGCGCTCCAGAAGATACTCGGGATTATTACCTGCACATGAAGAAGCTCGGGGCCCGGACAGGCCCCAACATCGCTTTTGATCTACCCACCCAGTGCGGCTACGATTCAGACAGCCCTATGGCCAACGGAGAAGTAGGACGGGTGGGGGTGGCCGTTGATACCCTGCGCGATATGGAGGTCATCTTTGAGGCTTTCTCCGGAGAAAATGACATCGACCGGACCGCCTCCAATTTCACCATCAATGCCCCGGCCAATATCCTAATGGCTATATACCTGGCCCTGGCTGAAAAACGGGGAATCTCGTGGGATAAGCTTCGGGCTACGCCCCAGAATGACATCTTGAAAGAATTCGTGGCCCGGGGAACTTACATCTTTCCGCCACGGCCCTCTATACGGATGTTCCGGGACAGCTTGGTATTCTTTACGAAACATCTTCCCAACGTAAACATCACCAGCATCGGCGGCTATCACATCCGCGAAGCCGGGGCCACCCGAGAGCAGGACCTGGCCTTCAGCATGGCCATCGGCGCCGCCTACTTGCAGGAGGGGGTGAATGCCGGGCTCCCAGTGGATTCTTTTGCCCCGCGTTTTAGCTTCAATGCCTTTGGCGGCAGCATGGAATTTTTTAAAGAAATCGCCTTCCATCGGGCGGCCCGGCGCATGTGGGCTAAGCTGTTGAAGGAAAAATTCGGGGCCAAGAATGAAAGATCCATGACCCTGCGGGTTCCCCTCACGGTGTATCCCGGCAACTTCAACTGTACAGTGCAAAGGCCTCTGAACAACCTCGTCCGGTCGGTGGTCGGAGGCATTGCCGGTGCCTTGGCTGGAGGTGCCCCCAATTGTTATCCCCCTTATGACGAGCCGATGGGCCTGGGGTGGAGCCTGGAGGCCATTCAGCTCAGCGAGGATGCAGCGCGCATCCTGCAGCATGAAGCCCGGCTGGTGGACGTCGTTGATCCCCTCGCCGGATCTTATTATATGGAGTCGCTGACCAATGAAATTGAGAGCGCAGCCTGGACCGAATTTGATAAGATTCAAAAGATGGGCGGGGCCGTGGCCGCCATTGAAAGTGGCTACATGCAGCGGGAGGTAGCCAAAAGTGCCTACGAACGGCAGAAAAAACTGGAGGAAGGGAAGGAATCGATCGTGGGGGTGAATTGCTTCTTGGGAGAGAACGAGCTGGAGGTTACCACCACCCGGCTGGTAGCCCATCCCTATGATCCGCAGCGGCGGGATGAAGCCGAACAGCTGCAAGTTGCCCATCTGCAGGAAGTGAAGCAAAGGCGGGATAATAAAAAGGTCGCCCGTCTGTGCCAGGAGCTCAAGATCGCTGCCGGGAAAGAGGAAGTGAACTTAATTCCCCACTTCATCGAATGCGCCAAGGCTTACGTCACCCTGCAGGAGATGTGTGATGTTTTAAGGGAAGTTTTCGGGGAATATAAACCGGCGACGATATGAGGCTAATTTCGAAATCCGAAGCAAGAAATCCGAAACTCGGAACCAATACAAATGTTAAAATCTAAAAAGTTTCAGATTTCGGTTTGGGCCATTTGAATTTCGGACTTGTTTCGGATTTGGTAATTCGAATTTAGGATTTAATTTTTATAAGGAGGTTCATTTATGAATCAGAATAAAAAAATCAGAGTTCTCGTAGCCAAGCCCGGTTTAGATGGGCACGATCGGGGGGCAAAAGTGGTTGCTTACGGACTCCGGGATGCCGGTTTGGAAGTGGTGTACACGGGCTTAAGGCAGACCCCGGAGATGATCGTCAATGCAGCAATCCAGGAGGATGTCGATGTGGTCGGCCTGAGCATCCTCTCCGGGGCCCACTTGAGCTTGACCCGGCGGGTCATCCAAAGCCTGAAGGAGAAGGGTGCTGAAGACAAGATGGTTATCGTTGGAGGAATCATCTCCCCGACCGACGCCGCAAAATTGAAAGAGACGGGGGTGGCCGAAGTATTCATTCCGGGAACCTCCATTAAGACCATCGCTGATTTTATAAAGGCAAAATTTGTAAGGTAACATCTTTATTGGGAATAAACACCAAATTCCAAGCACCAAATAACAAATAAGTTTCAATGACCAAAAATTGATGATCTCGTAAAAAGTCATCAAAAAAGATGGCAAAGTAAAAAGCTCCAGATGCAAGGCGCGCAAATCCTGAGGAACGAGGCGTACTTAAAAGGTACGCCGCAATGACGAAGGATGCAGCGCAACGCCGCAGATGGACTTTTTACGAAGCCATCAA
>JAHJQK010000086.1 GCA_018819135.1 Pseudomonadota bacterium
TCTTCTCCTTCAAATCCCCTGAGAAAAACGAACGGGTATTCCTTTTTCCATAAGAAGCACGCCGCTGTTTTTCAAAACTTTTAAAACCCCCTCCCCTCATCCCTCCTGTCGTCCTTATGGCGGAATTTCAGAAATTTATTTAAAAAACTTGACAAAAAATCGCCAAAGTGTTATTCAAGGCGCGGATAGATGAATAGCCGTTCATTCGCTCGTAGCCCTCTGGATGAAAGACAGCCTTAAACGTTTTCAAATTGAAAAGATTCGCGAAAAGGGAAGGGGAGAAGAAGAAACCTTCATTATCGCGGAGAGTCCCATAACTCTTTTCCTCAACGGTAAGGAAGTGGTTACCCTTTTGGCTACTCCTGAGAATCTGAAAGAGTTGGCTGTCGGCTTTCTGCTCTCGGAGGGCTGGCTTCGAGAAGATAAGCCTGTTGAAAAAATCGAAATGGATCCGGAGGGAGTAGTTCGGGTGCAGGTGAAGTACCGAAACATCCTGACGGAGAAACTTTTCTTGAGGCGAACGATCACGTCGGGGTGCGGCAGGGGTACGATCTTTTACAACGTCCTGGACTCGCTAAGGGCGAAAAAAATCCGCTCCTCGCTTAAAATCTCCCAAGGGCAAGTATCCAAATTGATGCAGGAGTTGAACCAGCGTTCGGTCCTCTACCGCCAGAGCGGCTCCGTTCATGGAGCGGCGTTGGCTACCGGCCGGCGCATTCTGGCTTTTTGTGAAGATATCGGCCGGCACAACGCCGTGGACAAAATCTTTGGAGCGGCTTTTTTACAAGGCCTTTCCACTTCCGGGAAGATTCTGCTGACCAGCGGCCGGGTTTCCTCGGAGATATTAGTCAAGGCTGTCAAACGGCGGATTCCTTTTCTGCTTTCTTACTCCGGGCCGACAGCTTTGGCCGTGAATATGGCCCGGGAGATGGGGGTCACATTAGTCGGCTATGTGCGTGGGAAAGGGATGAGAATTTACTCCCACGGCGAGCGGGTCGGGCGCTGAGGGAAGAAATTTTCTTTTTGGACACGGATGTACACAGATGATCAGGATAAGCCAAAACGAAAATAATTATCCGTGTTTATCTGCGTAAATCTGCGTCCTATTAAATTTAAAGAAAGGGGGTAAAAAGGATAGGAACCGAGAGAAAGACTTTGATCGCTTAAGAAAGGAGGAAAGAGAAAACATATGGATGTCACCAGAAGGGGTTTCCTGAAGATTTCTGGGGCCACGGCGCTTGCCGGAGGCTTGGGTATTGAGGGGATGTCCCGGATAGCCCAAGCTCAGCCTCCAAAAATCCAATACACCAAAGAAACTACGACGATTTGTCCTTACTGCGCCGTCGGTTGCGGGATCATCGTGCATACGCGAGATGGAAAAGTCGTGAATACCGAGGGCAATCCCGATCATCCCATTAACCAGGGCAGTTTGTGTTCTAAGGGTGGATCCTTGTATCAGTTAAGTTATGATGCTAACCAAAATCGACTAACCAAGCCCCTTTACCGGGCGCCTTCCGCCAAAGAATGGAAAGAAGTCTCATGGGAGTGGGCGTTGGGCAAGATCGCCGAGAATATAAAGAAAACCCGCGATGCCTCCTTCGGGGAGAAGAACGAACAGGGCGAAAGTATCAGCCGTACCGATGCCATCGCCTCGGTGGGTAGCGCGGCCATGGACAATGAAGAATGTTACGTCTATCAAAAGTTCCTCCGCGGTTTGGGCCTGGTATATATTGAACACCAGGCCAGGATATGACACTCCGCAACAGTAGCGGCTCTGGCAGAGTCGTTCGGACGGGGAGCGATGACCAATCACTGGATTGATTTACGTAACGCGGATGTCATCTTGATCATGGGCAGCAATGCAGCGGAAAACCACCCCATTTCATTCAAATGGGTTACCAAGGCTATGGAGAAGGGGGCCAAACTAATCAGCGTGGACCCACGGTTCACCCGGTCCTCAGCCAAAGCCCACATCTATGCTCCTCTGCGTTCGGGGACGGACATTGCCTTTCTGGGAGGGATGATCAAATATATTTTAGAAAACAATCTTTACCAGAAGGATTACGTCGAAGAATACACCAATGCTTCCTTCCTGGTCGATGAAAAATTTGGGTTCGAGGATGGACTCTATAGCGGGTATGATGCCAAAGGGAGAAAGTACGACAAGTCTACCTGGAAGTATCAGGTGGATGCCAAGGGGATTCCTAAGACGGATAAGACTTTACAGGATCCCCATTGCGTTTTCCAGCTTCTGGAAAAGCACTATTCCCGGTATACCGTTGACCTTGTTTCTAAGATTACCGGCACGTCAAAAGATGATTTGGTAAAGGTTTACAAAGCCTATGCCGAGAGCGGCAAACCGGGTAAAGCAGGCACGATCATGTATGCCATGGGCTGGACGCAGCATACGGTGGGAACGCAGAACATTCGCACCATGACCATCATCCAGCAGCTCCTTGGCAACATGGGGATGGCGGGTGGGGGAGTGAATGCTCTGCGCGGGGAGTCCAACGTTCAGGGCTCCACGGACCATGCCCTCCTCTTCCATATTATACCCGGTTACAACCCTTCGCCGCGAGTTTCGCACAAAACCCTGAAAGATTACAACGAAAAGAATACGCCCAAAAGCCAGGACCCCAAGAGCCTGAACTGGTGGAAAAATCGGCCGAAATACATGGTCAGTTTTCTCAAAGCCATGTATGGAGCCAATGCCACCAAGGAGAATGATTTCGGGTATTCTTGGTTTCCCAAGCTTGATGATGGACAGAACGCATCCTGGTTGATGCTTTTTGACCAGATGTCCAAGGGTAAGATCAAGGGTTTCTTCTCTTGGGGGCAGAATCCGGCTTGCTCCAGCGCCAATGCCGGCAAAGTCCGCCAAGCCATGGAAAACCTGGATTGGTTGGTGAACGTCAACCTCTTTGACAATGAAACCGGATCTTTTTGGAAGGGCCCAGGGAAAGATCCTTCCAAAATTAAGACGGAAGTTTTCATGCTACCCTGCGCTGCTTCCTTCGAGAAGGAAGGCTCCATCACCAACTCCGGGCGGTGGATGCAATGGCGCTATAAAGCGGTTAATCCTCCGGGGCAAGCCAAACCCGACCTGGACATTATCCA
>JAHJQK010000087.1 GCA_018819135.1 Pseudomonadota bacterium
AAACCTCTGCCCCCCAGGCGGCGCTGGTTAACGGGACTTTAATCCACACCATTGATTTCGACGACACCCACCTGGGATCCATATCTCACCTGGGTGCTTCGGTTGTCCCTTCCACCCTGGCTCTGGGGGAGAAGATCGGTGGCGGATGGGCAGATTTCCTTGGATCAGTTTCAAGAAGAAAGGTTGAAAGACCCCCGCATCCGGGATTTTATGGAAAAAGTCACCCTGGAGGCAGATCCGAGATTTGTCGAAGAATATCCCGGAACCCTGGCTGCCCACGCGGAAATTCAGACCAAGGATGGAACCCGGCTGGCGGAAAAATGCATATATCCCAAGGGGCACCCCCAGAACCCCCTGACCGAGGAGGAAGTCAAGGGAAAATTTCGTCGCTTATCCAACTTAACGCTGGACCGGAGCCAGACTGAACAGATCGTGGAAAAGGTCTGGGGGATGGAAAGATTAAAAAGCGCCTGTGATTTAGTCGGCTTGCTGATCAAATAAGAAGGGGCCCGCTGCACGGTGCAGGACATCGAAGCCGGAAAGAAGTTTGACAAAGAAGTCCTGTCCCCGGAAATGGGCCGCGATGAACAGACCGGGGATAGGAAAGCTACCATTCAGGAGGCAGGTTTTCCACATAAAGAATTTTAGGATATCTGCCCGGGCGCGGGACCGAAATGGATTGCTGTGGCGGTGGGGATTTTCCCCAAAGGTATTACCGAACTGGGTAAGGGAGAAATCATTTAAATCAATGATCAATCGAAAGGACGGAGAGGGGATATGAACGGTCATGACGTGGACGAGCGCGTCAAGCTGCTCCAGGAAAAGAAAAAGTTGGCCATGCAGGGCGGAGGCGCAGAGAAGTTGGAGCGGCACCGGCAAGCCGGAAAATTGACGGCTAGGGAAAGGGTGGAATTCCTCCTCGATCCCGGGACTTTCCGGGAAATCCATATGTTTGCCGAGACCCAGTGCTTTGAATTCGACATGCAGCAAAAGAAGATCCTGGGGGACGGGGTGACCACAGGCTATGGGAAGATCGGTGGACGCCCCGTCTTCGTCTACTCCCAGGATGCCACGGTCTTCGGTGGCTCCTGTGGCCGGGCCCACGGGCAAAAAATTTGTAATGTCATCCGTTTGGCCAGAAAGAGCGGGGTTCCCATCGTCGGCCTCAATGACACGGGTGGAGGAAGATTGCAGGAAGGGATGGACAACGTGGCCGGGTACGGCGAGACGTTCTTCGAAAACACGATGACTTCCGGGGTCGTCCCCCAGATCGCCGCGATCATGGGTCCATGCACGGGAGGTGGAGTCTATTCCCCCGCCTTGATGGATTTTATCCTCCAGGTGGAGGGAACGAGCCAGATGTTCATCACGGGGCCGGTCGTGGTTAAAGAGGTCATGAGTCAAGACGTTTCTTTTGAGGAGTTGGGCGGGGCAAAGATCCACAGCACGATTTCAGGGGTAGCCCATTTTACGGCCAAAAATGATAGAGACTGCTTGGAGCTGATCAAGAAACTCTTATCCTACCTTCCGCAGAGTAATCGGGAAAAGCCACCGGTGCGGGATATGGGCGATGACCCGCAGCGGCTTTGCGAAAAGCTCACCTACTTTGTTCCCACCGATCAAAAAAAGACCTATGACATGCGGGTGGTGATCAAAGAGGTGGTCGATAACGGGGATTTCTTGGAAATCTCTCCCCGGTATGCCCAGAACATGATCATTGGGTTCGCCCGGCTGGCGGGTCGGTCTGTAGGGGTGGTGGCTAACCAGCCGCGGGTGTTTGCTGGAGCCATTGACATTAACGCCGCAGATAAAGGATCGCGCTTTATTCGTTTTTGTGATGCTTTCAACATTCCTATAATCTCCTTCGTCGATGTACCCGGATACATGCCCGGCGTAGCCCAAGAATCCGGGGGCATTATCCGTCATGGGGCCAAGATGCTCTATGCCTGGTCGGAATCCACCGTGCCCAAGATCACCTGTATCATGCGCAAGGCCTATGGCGGATCCATTCCCGGGATGTGCTGCCACGAGGTGGGAGCCGATCAAATTCTCGTCTGGCCCACGGCCGAGATGGCTATGATGGGGGCGGAGTCGGCCGTGAACATCCTCTACGGCAGGGAGATCAAAGCCTCGGCGGACCCGGAGGCCTTTCGCCAAGAGAAGACAAAATATTACCGGGAAACTTTTTCTACGCCTTACTATTCCGCCTCCAAGCAACTGATCGATATGGTGATTGAACCCAAAGACACCCGGCGGTTGGTCATCGATGCCCTGCTCATGCTGGAGAATAAGCAAATCGAGGGACGGCCCTGGAAAAAACATGGGGTGATGCCCACCTGAAATCAAAAGTCCAGGCAGGGGACAAAGAAAGATCCAGAGAAAAATTGTATCTCTCCAGCCATCCCCTGGGCCCGGCCAAATTTGTTTCCTCCCAAGGGGAGAAGGGCATTAAATAAGAGATAAATCAATCCTTATCCGGCCGAGCCCCGCAGGCCTCCCCTCTTAGGTCGGTAAGCGCAAGCCGGCTTTTTACGAGAAAATCCGGCTTCATTGCCCAAAACGAGAAGGAGGATAAAGTGATTTATAAGATTGCCCACATCGGGGTGGCCGTTAAAAACATTGAGGAAGTGGAGAAATTATACGCGGAGGTTTTGAACCTGCCTGTTCGCGGGCGGGAAGAGTCGAAGGAAAACAAAGTCGCCTTTATTCCGGTCGGGGACACTGCCATCGAGCTTCTTCAAGGCATGACTCCCGATGCGCCAATCGCTCGTTTTATCGAAAAAAAGGGAGAGGGAATTCATCATATTGCCTACCAGGTGGACAACATCGAGAAGGCCTTGGAAGAGATGAAAGCCAAGGGGGTCGCCTTAATCGACGAAAAACCGAGAAGGGGAGCCCACAATTCCCAAATTGCCTTCCTTCACCCCCAAGGCACCTATGGTTTGCTTATCGAACTCGTAGAACCGGAAAAGGGTCATTGAAGTTTAAATTAATTTGGACACAGATTTACACAGATATTCACAGATATTTATTTTTTTGCATTTAATATCCTGAAAATCTGTGTTCATCTGTGTCCAATAAGGAAATTCTTTACAATCAAGTTCAAATTGGACGCGGATGAACGCAGATATGCGCAGATAAATTAAAAAAGAATTAAAAAAACTTGACAAGAATATTTAAAATTGAAAGAATACGTACGCTAATAAATTATTCTGGGACACAAGAATCATTTAGCTCCGATAGATTCTTATGGACAGGAGGATTCAGCAACGGACAAGGTTGCACCCGTACTTAGCTGGGATCTAAAAAGACTTACGGGGTTGCTCTTATGCGGGCACCCCGGACTTAAAAGAAGGGGGAATTTTTTAAAAGGATTCGATGGGAGGACGAATCCCCCCGGCATTTCCGAATGAGGGGGCCTCTGCCCCGAAATTTTTATTCTGAAGGAGGGTAAAAGCATGAAAGAAGTATTGAGAATTCTAGGAATTGTGGCGGTCGCAATCACTCTGGCATTGTCGATCAGTCCAAGCAAGGCTGCAGCTGCAGAGAAGACGTTTGAATTCAAAATCTCGGTGGATACGGTGATGAACCATCCTCGAAACATGGGGTTGGAGATCTTCGTCAAGGAATTGGGAAAAAAATCCGGTGGGCGGCTTGCGCCCAAGCTGTTTCACAGTGCCCAGCTTTACAAGGATGCCCATGTAACCAAGGCTTTGCGGATGGGGACGGTGGAGATGGCCGTTCCGGGGAACTGGGTACTGGAGGGATGGGACACCAACACCAGCTTGACCATGCTTCCCATGTTCTTCGGACAGCCTGGTAAAATTACCGAAAACCTCATCGATGGGGAATTTGGCGAGGCGGTATCCAAGTCCCTGGAAAAGAAGGTGAATGCCAAAGTACTGGGCCGATGGTATGAACTTGGTTATGACAACTCTTGGACCATTAAGAAGAAAATCACTAAATTAGAGGACTTCAAGGGCCTGAAGATGCGTCATTCCGGCGGCTCTATCCCCGCAGAGCGCTTTAATGCCCTGGGCGCTACCGGCGTATTTATTGCCTGGCCGGATGTTCCCATGGCCTTGGTTCAGGGGACGGTGGACGGCCTGGCCACGACAGCCAAGAGCGCGGAGGGTGCCAAGCTTTACGAGGCGGGGATAAAATACGGCGTCTTTGCCCGGCATTTCTGCGGTTTCTACATTCCCATGGTGAGCTTAAATTTCTGGAATTCTCTTCCCCCGGACCTGCAGAAAATCATGCTGGAGGTCTGGAAGGAGCATGTGCCCAAGCAGCGGGAGATTGCCCGGCGGGAGCAGAAAGAGGCCGAGGAAATCTTGCAGAAAAAGGGAGTCGAGATCTACTATCCCAGCGATGAAGAGCTGGCCAAATGGCGCAAGCACATCATGCCTATTCAGGATAAGCTGGTAAAAGATCTCAAACACGACCCGGGCTTGGTGAAACTCGGCATGAAAGCCCTGGGCATGTAGGCCCGCCGCAAGGTTAGTAACTTTCGGGGAGGAGGCGGAGAGGGGAAGGAAGCCGGTTCTCTCTTTGCCTTTTTTCCCCTCGAAAAGGAGAAGAGGCTGAGGATGAATAGAGTGCTGCAGGGGTGGAACCGAGTGGAAAAGTTCATCGCCGGGCTTCTCGCGCTTTCGGCAACCAGCGTGGCTTTCTATGCGGTCATCATGCGCTATGCCTTCAATAATCCCCCCGATTGGGGGGAGGAGATTGCCACTTATTTGCTCATCTGGGCCGTTTTCATCATCGCCAGTACGTTGGTGGAAGAAAGAGGCCACGTGGGAGCCACCATACTTGTGGAAAGGTTTCCCCTGAAAGTCCGGCGCCCGCTGGCCGTTTTAAACGCCCTTTTGGCCCTGGGTTTTTGCCTGCTGATCGCCTTTTTCGGGTACAAAATCGTTTCGGTCGCCCATATGCTGGATGAGAGGTCTTTAACCGCCCTGCGGTTTCCGCTATGGATTCCTTACCTGGCTGTGCCCGCAGGTCTCACCCTGATCATCATTCGGTATGGAATAAGGGTTTGCCGACTCCTTTTCTTTTTCGATCCCTCTCAGATTATGGAGATACATGAGATGAGCCGGGAGGATAAACATTCATGATCTTTATCCTTTTTCTCGTCTTCTTGGGTTTGCTCACCCTGGGGCTTCCTGTTGCCTTCGTCTTGGGTATCACGGCTTTAGTCATGATTGCCCTTTACTCTCCAACCCCGCTGCTGATGGTTCCCGAGATCATGTACAACTCTCTGGACACCTATCCCTTGATGGCCATTCCCTTTTTCGTCATCGCCGCCCAGTTCATGGTCCGGGGTGGAACTTCTAAATATCTCATCCAGGCAGCCCATTGCTACGTGGGGCATTTTTGGGGAGGGCTGGCGGTCGTGGCCGTAGTCTCCTGCATGCTTTTTGCGGCGATTTGTGGTTCCAGCGTGGCCACTGCCCTGGCGGTTGGAGTAATTGTTGTCCCGGCCATGATGCAGTATGGCTATCCCCGGTCTTTTGCTACCGGCGTGGTAGCAGCATCAGGGACCATGGGGATCATGATTCCTCCCAGTTTAGCCCTCATCCTTTATGGAATTATTACCGAGGAGTCTATTCCCCGGCTGTTCCTGGCGGGGGTGTTGCCCGGTCTTCTGGAGGGAGGGCTCTACTTGACCTGGATAGCCTGGTATTCGCGGCGGAAAGGATATGGGGGAGCTCCGCGAGCCACTTTATCCGAAACCCTGAGGGCTACGGGTAAGGCCACCCCTGCCTTCTCCATGCCTTTTATCATTCTGGGAGGAATTTACTCTGGGCTGGTCACGGTTACCGAAGCTGCGGCCCTGGCCGCGGTGGTGTCCATTTTGATCAGTCTTTTCATCTACCGGGAGGTAAAACTCCAAGAAGTCATCTCCATCAGCTCCGAAGCGATGAAGCAGGCGGGAATGATCATGTTCATCATTGCTACGGCTATCGTCTTCGGCAACTGGATAACTGAGGCGGGCATCCCGGCACGGCTGGTGGCTTTCGCTCTGGAGTTCAAGCTAACACCCATTATGTTTTTGATTTTTATCAATATTTTCCTCCTTATCCTCGGCATGTTCCTGGAAGTTGTCTCCATCATGCTGATCGTCCTGCCCATCATCCTTCCGGTGTTAAAACATTTAGGGATCGACCTGGTTCATTTCGCCATTATCATGACCGTGAATATGGAAGTGGCTCTGATAACTCCTCCCGTGGGGCTCAACCTCTTCGTCCTTTCTGGGGTGGCTCGGGCTCCCCTGGCAGAGACGATCCGTGGAGCCTTTCCTTTTGTAATCTTAGGGCTTCTGGAGATCGCTATCGTCACCTACTGGCCTCAGTTCAGTCTGTTTTTACCAAACCTGCTCATGCCCAGATGATGAAGCATCCAATTCCAAGCGCCAAATACCAAATAAATTACAATGAACAAAGTCCGAAATTCCGTAACTGTTCAGCCTAATGCCGAACAGCGTTCGAAATCTCAAAAATTACAAATGAAAGCCATGAAATCCCTCTTTATTCCCCTCCCTTTAGAAGCTGTGTCGTAACCCGGGTGGGAGGGCATGAAGGAGGAAGCATCGGCGGGAGGAAAAGTCATCCAATGCTTTTCCCCTGGATTCCGCAGAAAGACGGCGGATTCGAAGGACAACGGAAATATTTGGTTTTCAGTCCGCCCTGATCCATGGAAGGACCACTGCCTCATGATTCCGAGAGAATGCCCTTTCACCCGGGTCTTCCGATTCCAGAATTGCGACCCAGTCTTTTATTAAAGGGGGGGATGGGAGGGATTTGGAATTTTCTCATCGGTTTCGGTTAAACCACTTGGGATAAACAAAACGTCGAGGTGAAAAAGATGCCTAGCACCATGATCGATTCCAAAATATTCCGCGACTGGTTCGGGAGCCAGGAGATGCGAGAAATTTTCACCGACGAGTACCGCCTGCAGCGGTGGCTGGACGTGGAAGCGGCCCTGGCCCGGGTTCAGGGGCGGCTGGGCAAGCCGGAAATCACCTGGCACGCCGCCCGGGACCGCATTGCTGAGTTTGTTTCCCTGCTGGCTTCCACCTGTGCTACCATGGGCAAGATCGCCAAAGAGGTCATCAACCTCCAGAAGACCGAGGTGGTGGAACTGGCCGAGCCTTTTGTTCTGGGGAAGGTGGGGAGCAGCACCATGCCTCAGAAGCGCAACCCGCACCTCTGTGAAGTGGTCCTGGCCATCTCCAAGATGGTCCGGTACCACGCCGCCCTGGCTTTAGAAGGAATGGTCCAAGAACATGAACGAGATATGGCGGCTTGGATGGCAGAATGGGAGATGGTTCCCCAGGCGTGCATCCTGACCTCGGGCCTTCTCCAGCACTCCAAGGCTATCCTCCAGAATCTATGGGTGAACGAAAAAAAGATGCGTTCCAACCTGGACATGCTGCAAGGCCTCATTCTCTCCGAACCAGTGATGTTCGCTTTGGCTGAAAAAGTGGGCCATCATGCGGCCCACCGGATCATCTACGAGATCGCCATGAAAGCCCACGAAAGCGGGGAGGCCTTCAAGGAAGCTCTCCTGGCCGATGAACGGGTGGCTTCTCATCTGGGGCCGGAGAAGATCGACCAGCTCCTTGATCCGGAAAAGTACACGGGGCTGTCCTTGGAGCTGGTGGATCGGCTGATTGAGAAAAATTAAGGAATCGAGGAATGCTGGAATTAAGGAATTGAGAGATACCTTTATTCGTAATCCCAGAATCCGCAATCCGAATTCTGCAATCGATTTTGAGCAAGGAGGCTTAAAATGAAAGAAGACCTGAAAAAAATTAAACAAGAGAGGAATCACTGGGAGGAAAAGACTCTCAAACCGGCGCTGGAGAGGTTCAAGCTCAAAGAGTCTCCCACCCAGTTTTATTCCCCCTCGGACCTGGATGACGGGTTCAACTTCACGGATCAGGTAGGGTTCCCCGGCCAATATCCTTTCACCGCGGGAACCTACCCCACGTTCCCTTATCTCACCGGGGAGCGAGGTTCAGGAGGAATCGCCCAAGCGAAAGGATTAGTCCGGGCTGGCCGCTATTCAGGGTATGGCGCTCCAGAAGATACTCGGGATTATTACCTGCACATGAAGAAGCTCGGGGCCCGG
>JAHJQK010000088.1 GCA_018819135.1 Pseudomonadota bacterium
CGACAAATGGACCAAGGGTATTGCTGTTGGCAGTAAAGGGTTCGTTGAGCATGTAAAGTCTGCTCTCGGCGCTCTTGCCAAAGGCAGAAAGGCCAAGGGGTCAGGAGACAGCTATCAGCTTCGAGAGCCCTCAGCGCCTCATGGAGAGCATTTTGGGGTCAAAAACGAAGATATAGGGCTTAAAAACACCTATTTTTGGAACTTTAATCCAGAATAATCAAGCAGATAGCTTGGCCCGACCCCGGTTTCCTTTTGAGGTTTGAAAACATGGATGGCAGTATTAAAGGAGGCAAGTGCGATATTCTCAAACCAAAGAAGATTGTCCGTTTTTGGAAGTAAGGCGACAAGAGACGTATTTTTCAGTGTATACTTTAAAAAGTTTGGCTCGACACGTGCAAACCATCTCTATCAACACTGATTAACGATTTTGCTAAAGATCTATGAGGAATAAGTAGGAAACTCACGCTAGGAGGTGTTTGAAATGCCTACGATGTTAAAAGAGATGGATAAAGTTGAATTGGTCAACCTAGAACGCTTGGCTTTCATATTAAAGGGACTCAGTGCAGCAGAGATTGAGACCCTGGAGATCCTCTTAGACCAAGAGGCATCTGGGACCATCACCCAATCCCTCAGGGAAATGAAGGCGGGCGAGAGGATACCAATTGATGAATGGTAGACGATATCAAGTCTTCATGGCACCTTCTGCCCATAGGAGATTCAAGAAATTTGATCCCCCTTTACAGCAGAGAATCAAAGAAGAAGCAAAGAGGCTGTCGGAAGATCCCCACCGTTATGAAGAGCTGAGGGGGCCTTTGAGAGGTATCAGGTCTTACCATTTTAACTATACTAAAACACAGTATCGGATTGCCTATCGTATCCTTGAAGATAAAGAAGAAATTGAGATAGTCTTGGTGAAATCCAGGGAGAGTTTCTACCAGACTTTAAGACGGATCACAAAATTAGCTTAAAACCAAAGATCAAGACGAAATCCCCAGGCTACGCCTTGCAGTGGAGATTGATGGTGGAGATGAAAGAGTTGGATTTGATCCAAACGCATAACTGCATTTCCGCCGGGAGCCAATGACCGTCAGTCAGGTCATTATTAAACTGGAAAATCATATTGAAAGAGAAAAGGATATAGATAAAACGGTAAAATGCATAGAAAAGAATCGCATCTCTCGCTCTTAATATAGTGAATAAACCAGACAAACCAGATAAACGAGACCAACGAGAAAATGTCAATAAACAAGTCTGACCCCGGACTCTCTATTAGAGGAAAGAGACGGGATCAATGGGGCGATCAGCAAAGCAAACAAATAGTGAAATAGTAAACAACGTCCCCATGGACGTCGGAGGTAGAAGAAGTACTGCTTCATTTTTCAGTAAAAGAAGCAAGGGCTCGCCGGAATTACCGAAGGTTTGTGGAAGGTGGAGTTGAGCAGGGGAGAAGACCCGATCTGCAAGAGAACCGGGTTAGCAAAGGGGAGTGCAAGGAAGATTCGGATTCGAGAATACTTGGCGATAGAGCGTTTATTGAGAGAGTATTGAACGATACTGATAAAGTTTATCGTCCGAAAAAAAAGCGAATTCCTTTACCGGATTTGGTCAAAAGGGTATCCGAGACCTTGAAAGTCAACCAAGGGGATTTATGTTCCGGAGATCGAAGGAGCCAGGTGAGCAAAGCTCGGTCGGTAATATCGTATGTGGCGGTGAGGGAGATGGGATACTCCGGAGTGGAAGTGGGGCAGGTTCTGAATTTGAGTGGCGCAGGAGTGACCAAGTCGGTAGAGAGAGGGAAAAAGATAATTTGCGAAGATGAGGGCCTTAAGGGAAGTTAACAAGTTAAGAACGTCCCTGCGAGGCGCTTCCCCACGCATTCGATTGGGCGGGGGTTGGAGGATGCGTTGGGGTGGTATGAGGGGAATGTTGGGGTGTAGATCTTTTGCATATTTTCGTTGGAATGTCAATAAGTCAAGCCTGACCCCACAATGCCTCCCAATATTGCAAGCCTGACCCCAAGGAACCGAGAGTTTCTATTGAATTTGTGAGGATTTTCTGGTAGATAGAATAAAGACTTTAAGACGATGAACCGGAGGATGTGGAGAAATGAAAGCAGATCTAAAAACCTCCAGGGAAAAAATACTGAAAAAGATTAACAATTTAAGTGATGAAGAGGCTGTTGAAGTCGTGGACTTCATAGAATTTATCCGTCGAAGAAGGAGAAAGGAAGGAGGTTTGCTGGAGGTTCTAAACCAAGTCCCGGGGCCTCGAATCGGGTTACTGGCTTTACGCGACCGGCTTTCCAAGATTCCAGGAAGGATGTCCGAAGCCGTCCGGGAATTAAGAGATGAACGCGGATAAAGTACGGATCCTTTTTTTTGATACAAGCGCTCTGGTAAAGCGGTACCACCACGAAAAGGGGACCGAGGCGGTTGATGTCGCTTTCAATCAGGAAGGAATCAGGATTATATCCGACGTGAGTGTCATCGAATTTTTCTCCGCCTTCGCCAGGAAGGTTAGAAGAGGAGAGATAACTAAAGAGGACTTCCAGGTGACCATTAAAGAATTTGCGGACGATATATTGTCGGGGATCATTCAACTGGAGCAGCTCGGGGAGAACGAAAAGCGAATAGCAGCAACATTGATCGAAAAATACGGCTTATCAGAAAATTTACGAACATTGGACAGCATGCAAATGGCAGTGATTGAAAAACTTGGTTCGGATTATATTGACTGCGTGTATTGCGTCGACCTTCCCTTGATTTCTATCCTGAAACAAGAAGGATTTGTGGTCCTTAATCCTGATCAAGACTTGACTTAAAAATGAAGTCAGGAAGACTTACCATGTCATGAGTTTCGCGGCATTTGTGGGCTTTTTTCTTTGCACTTTTGGCGATGTCCCAACACCCAACACATCATGACTTTTGCGGATATTTAGCGGAGATTCACTTTGCGCGTAGAGAAGGCCAAAA
>JAHJQK010000089.1 GCA_018819135.1 Pseudomonadota bacterium
AAAAATACTCTGCATTGACGATGACCAAAGCCTTATTCTCCTTTACCAGGAAGAACTTTCGGAAGAAGGTTATAAAGTGGTTGTTGCCAAAGACGGCAAAGAGGCCCTGGCCAAATTTGAAAAAGAGAAACCCCATTTAATTGTTATGGACATTCGCATGCCCATAATGAATGGCATCGAAGCCCTGACCGCCATGCTGGGGAAAAATCGCCAGGTTACGGTCATCTTGAACACGGCCTATCCTCAGTACCGGGAAAACTTCGTGACCTGGGGGGCCGAGGCCTATTTGATCAAGTCTTCCGATCTCACCGAGCTGAAGAGGAAGATCCGGGAGGTTTTGGACAAGCGGAAAAAGGGTTAGGGAATGTTGATCGGTAAACCAACCTAGTCTGTTGATGTACAGTAGCCATATAACTTTCAGAATAATGAATACCCGCATGGAGGGCTTCCGGCTATTTTTTCATGGGCTGAATTTTTTCCTGGTGGGTCAAATTGCTTACATTTCCCATCATTTTTAATGAAACTCTCATGACGGTATCCCGTCACAAAGGATAATGAAAATCACCCCTGCCCCCCTTTAATAAAGTGAGATGGAGAGATTTAAAGATACACAATATAAACAAAAACTTAGGTGCGCATTTTCAGGTGAAAGGAGGAAAAGAGAAAGATGAAGAAGCTATCAATCTTTTTGATCGGGCTAATCTTTGTCCTTTCCACGGCGGGATTGGCTTTCGCTCAAGAGAAGGCAAAGCCGGCGATACCAGCCGAAGCAACCAAATCAGCTGAGCCCGCAAAGCCTACCGAGGCAGCCAAAGCTGAGGGAGCTAAACCAGAAGAGGCCAAGAAGGAGGCTCCCGCTAAGCCTGTAAAGTTCCGGATGGGAGGGATCATTACCGGCATAGACGCTGCGGCCAAGAAAATTACCATCAAACAGTGTAAAGTAAAGAGGGAAAGAATTGTCACACTGACTATGAGCAAGAAGGTGGCCAAAGAAATATCCGGTCTCAAAGTGGGCGATCTGGTCAATGTCTGGGTTACCGGGAAGATGATCACCGCTTTGCAGAGGGTGTATTAAATTTAAAGAAGTCGAGTGAATTTCATTTTAGTCTCTTTAAAAGGAGACAGAAAAGGGACAATGCCTTTTTTCAACACTTAGATAGATCGATTCAGGAATCGTGACCACTTACCTTCAATTGTTTATATCAAGAAAAGGAGGGGAAGGAATGTTTAAAAAATCGTCAGTCTGGTTGGTCGTTCTTATATCTGTTGTCGCCATCGCTTTCATCACTACCGGTTGCGCGAAAAAAACAAGTCATCAAGGAGGAGACGGCAGCAACGCCAGCTGTAGAAGCGAAGAAAGCAGAGGCTAAGCCTGAGGCGCCCAAAGTGATGGAGAAACCTAAGACGGAAGTTTACAAACCCGAATCAGCGCCCGTTGTCGAGAAGCCTAAGGAGGAGACCAAGCTTAAAGAGACCAAGCCTGAAACGGCAAAACCCGAAGAAAAACTTGCAACCATCGAATTGGCCAGCCTGCGCATCCAGTTCGCTTTCGACGATTACACCCTCTCGGGTAAAGCGAAGGTAAACTTAGAGAAGATCGCTTCCTGGATGCCTAAAAATCCCACAGCCAAGATTCAGATCGAAGGACACGCCTGCGAGATCGGGACGAATGAATACAACATAGCCCTCGGCGAAAGGCGCGCCAATAGCGGCAAGAAGTACTTAGAAGGTCTGGGAGTATCCCCCGCAAGGATCTCCACGATCAGCTATGGAGAAGAGAGACCTCTGGAGCCTGGCCACACGGAAGAAGCCCGTGCCAAGAATCGTCGGGATGAGTTTGTCCAGATTAAATAAATTTGACCACTCCCGATTAATATGGGATCATTGCTTTCTGAAAAATGGAGAGATGGAAATCTTACCCGGTCAGAACCAAATGCTTGAGATTTCATCGCCACACCATCCTGCTATACATTAGACAGCCTGCCTGGATTTATAAAGCCAGATGCACGTTGAATGCTTCAGGAATTTTGTTTGTTAACCGGTGCACCTGGGCCCACATCTTGGTGGAGGTGGCCCGGGACGTGGGCCTGCCCCGCGAAGAAGCGTCCAATTCCGGGTTGAGAGGAATGGAATCCCATAGAATTCCAGATGGAATTGAACTCCAACACTCGGGAGGAGGACCCTATGGCTCAAAACCGGATATTGACGGAGATATGGCTGGCACAAAACCAGCAGGAGATGATTAGATGCCCCTACCAGCCAGGGAATTTAATCATATCCCAAAAAGCCTGTTTCAAACGATATAGGTTCGTACAAGAGAAAAAATTAAACAACTTCATCAATAATGATTTCTTTGATTATAAATTCAAAAAAGGACTATCTGTATGTCTGCGATGTCCGATCGGGAAAAAATTGGCTAATTCCCACATGGGAAATGGGGTAAGTCGCAAAGGTTATTACCATAGGTGGATTTTTAAATCTAAAAGGAGGGCAGTATAAGGAATGAATCCCTTATTTATTGGGGCGGCGTTGTTT
>JAHJQK010000007.1 GCA_018819135.1 Pseudomonadota bacterium
ATTGCCGAACTTCGTGCAAAGCAACGTAGTGAAGATCAGGAATTAAAGGAATTACAAAGCCAAGTAAAAAAAGCCCCATCCCCCCAAAGCTTGCTTGACCTAAACACTGCCAGCAAAAAAGAACTTCAATCTATCAAAGGAATCGGTCCTGTTCTTGCTGAAAGAATTATAGGCGGTCGCCCCTATAGAACCGTAGATGATTTGCTCAAAGTAAAAGGAATTGGCCCAAAAAAACTTGAAAATATTCGCCCTTATTTCGTCGTAGGTAAAAAATAGGGGAATAGCATTGGCCTAGTCAATCCAGCCGAGCGCTTACAGCGGCAGCTGATTTTTGACGTTATACTCACTTCCATCCCGTAATCTTTAATTCCTTAATATGATTCCTACTATTGACTTGTAGGTGCTATACGTCAGTCAATTTATCGAAAGTACATACCGCCGTTGAGGGCAATGACTTGTCCGGTCGCGTACTCATTGCCGGCAAGAAAAATAACGGCTTCGGCCACCTCATCTACTCGCCCCAGCCTGCCCAGAGGGATTTGTTTACGTCGGCTTTCCTCATCCGGAATCATATCGGTGGCGATTAAAGATGGGGCCACTGCCGTCACGGTAATCCCTTCTTTCACCAGGCGGGAAGCATAGGCCCGGGTAAGACCTTCGATCCCTGCCTTGGAGGCAGTATAATGTAAACCCACTCCCCCACCCGTTTTAGCTGCACCGGAAGATATGTTGATAATCCGGCCCCAGCGTCGCCTCCGCATGCCGGGAAGAACAGCCTGGGTAACCAAGAAAACTGATTTGAGGTTTGCGGTTAAAACTTCATCCCAATCCGCTTCCGTCGTAGCTTCTACGCTCTGAAACCGGGCAATCCCGGCGTTGTTGACCAGTATATCTACCGGTCCGAGGTCTCTTTCTATAGCGGCGATCATGTTCGTAACCTCGGAGGAGCAGGATACGTCGGCTTGAATTACAATTGCCCGGCGGCCCTGGGAGGTTACCCGCTGTTGAGTGACCCGGGCTTCCTTTTCCTTAGTTTTGTAGTTCACGGCGACATCCGCTCCGCAACCCGCCAGACCAATAGCGATGGCCCGTCCAATGCCTCGACTGGCGCCTGTGACTAAGGCAATCTTTCCCTGCAGATCAGTCATGCCCAAATTCCTCCTTTTCTTTTAAGTTTTGGGGGACTGGACCCAGTTAGAATAAATCGATAATTCTTCGCTTCCATCAAGCGCTGGAATTCGTGTAAAAGGTCGGGGATCCGCTGGATTTCATCAATGATGACCCAGTCCTTGAAATCGGGAGGGATGAAATTCGACAAGCGTTGAGGATTGGCGATTAAATCATTAAAAAGCCCTGCTTCCAAGAGGTCAATGTAGACCGAATTTGGAAAGTTAGATTGAACCCATGTGGTTTTGCCAGTTCCTCGGGGGCCGAACAAGAAGAAACTTTTGTTTGGCGGCGGTTGGATTAATCTGGAATACATAACTCCATTTTTCATATATTTATGGAGTTTTCAAGTAAATTTCTACATGGGCATGAAAGGTTTTTTCCAGGTCTGTTTCAGCTGAAGAGCGAAGTGGACAAATTCCCTTCGGGCCTGCAATGGAAGCGAACAGCAACAACGTCTGATTGGGCAAGAAAGGATCAAATCAAGTCCCGCCTACCGCTTTCACCTACTGTTGAGTCAAGGGATGCCTTAGGCATTGAAGATTACCGAAAGAAAGTCATGCATCCCGATTCAATATATAGAAACCCTATCGCATCTATTTTTGGTGCGGCAAAACCGATGAAATATATGCCAGCAATCAAAAGGGATATCTATTCCCGCTTAATGGGAAGCCCAGGCAACTGAACCTGGGCTTTCTTTGATATTACTCCAGTCAAATGACACCATATTTTTTCAATGTAAATGAAGTTAATTACCAATCCTTTATTTCTTGAAACGTAACCCTTCAGTGACGGGGGGGAATTTGGCGGACATGGTGGAATTCAGTTTAGCGTATAGGGCTTGATTCTCATAGGTAGCTCCTTTTCAGCCTGGGGGAAAAAAGTTTAACCCCAGGCTTTTTTTCTTGACATATCTGTAGTGTATTAGTACAATATAGATATGAGCAAATTACAACTCCAAACCAAACGCCAGAACCTCCTCCGCCAACTGCAAAACCTCGACCCCTGGATCGAAGGATCTCTCGTTTCCACGAGCCGAAAGTGCGGCAAAAAAAACTGTGCCTGCCACCACAATGGCCCCAAACATCCCGTCCTCTTCGTCACCGGGAAAGAAGCGGGCAAAACCGTCTGCCTCTACATCCCCCGCCAGCTCGAATCGGAGGTGAAACAATGGGTCCAAAACTATAAGAAGCTTAAAGCTCTCATCCGCCAGATCTCCGAAGTACAAAAAGAGATCATCCGCCTGAGGGAATGATGGCTACCTATCCCTGCTCCGAATGCCTCAAAAAACAGCAGAAGATCGATTCCCTCATGGAGGAGAATCAACGCCTCAAGCAGAAACTTAAATACCAACAGCGGAAGGAGAAAGAGGGGGTTTTCGGCTCCTCGACCCCCTCTTCCAAGCTCCCCGTAAAGGCCAATACGACCAACTCGGAGACCGGCAAACCCAAAGGCGCACAGTTAGGGCACAAAGGAGCAGGTCGGAAAATGTTCCAAGAGTCTGAAGCCGAACGGGTAGTGTCCGTGGAGGCTCAGGTCGGCTCAACGTGCCCCGATTGCGGGAGGCCGCTGGAAGAAAAAGGGATGCAGGAGCGGCTGGTGATCGAAAGTCAGCCTCTGAAGGCCAAGCGGGTACTCTTTCGGCTTCCCAAGAAGTACTGTCCTCATTGCCAAAAGGTGTTTCAGGCTCACGCCCCGGAGGTTCTTCCCAAAAGCCTTTATGGCAATCAGTTGATCACGACGGCAGCGGTCATGCACTACCTGCACGGCATCCCGATGGGGCGGGTCTGTGAACAGACTGAGATTGGCCCCGGCAGCCTGGTGGAGATTTTTCATCGCCTGGCAAAACTCTTCGAGAAGGTTCCCGCTCAGTTGATCGAGCAGTATCGCCAAGCTCCGGTCAAGCATGCCGACGAGACCGGGTGGCGAACGGAGGGGCAAAATGGCTATACTTGGCTCTTTGCCACCGAAAAGCTGAGTATCTTTCAATTTCGCAAATCAAGATCGGCGGAGGTGGCCCGGGCGGTATTCGGAGGAAAGCCCCTTCCGGGGGTTCTGGTGGTCGATCGCTATGCGGGATACAACAAGGCACCGTGTGCCATTCAATACTGCTATGCGCACCTTTTGCGGGAGGTCGAAGACCTGGGAAAGGAGTTCCCCGATTCCGGGGAGGTGCAGGGGTTTGTTCATACCTTCATCCCCCTTCTGTCATTGGCGATGGGGCTGCGCAGCCAACCACTCTCCCGGGCGAAGTTTAAGGCCAAAGCCACCGAGGTCAAGTCCCAGATTGTTGCTGCTGTGGAAAGCCCGGCCCAACATCTAGGAATCCGACGCATCCAGGATATCTTCCGCGAGAACCACGCGCGCATGTACCACTGGGCCAATGACCGCAGGATCCCTGCTGACAATAACCTTGCGGAAAGGGATCTCCGGCCCACCGTCATTGCCCGCAAGGTCAGCTTTGGCTCCCAATCGGACGCGGGCGCCCATACCCGGGGGGTACTGATGACGGTCTTGGGTTCTCTCAAGAAACGAGGGGTAGAGGTCGCCACTCACCTAAAACACGTCCTGGACGAACTGGCTAAAAACATCCACCAAGACCCCTTCTCCCTCCTATTCCCAATAGATCCTCCCATTCCTTAGCCTACCAACCTCACCTAATGCTCGATGAAAACCGCCCATTGCTGGGAAGGGAACCCTTTTCCCTCCGCACGCCATACCCACCCGTCACTGAAGGGTTACCTTGAAACGCATTATCATATTGACATTTCACAAAATATTTTACATCTGGGGAATACCAATATAGGTTTTTGATTTCTTCACCCACTGGCGGATGGGGATTTTGCCTTCGGCTGGATGATGGGAGCCGGATGAGCTGAGAAGTTCACGTCCGGTTCTTAGAGGGCCTGGGGGTGAGACTCCCCCGGGCTACTCACCTTGTGGTGTTGTGCCAGGGGCATACGGAGAAGATATTGAGGGGAGACAAAACATATCTACCCCGATATCTCTATGAGACTTTGCAATTGTATAAGATACCGACGACGGCGCCCTGGACACAGACTGCGAAAGCCTTTGGAAGAAGATGATCGGAAAGTCCCGCCTCGGCGGGAAAAAACTGAATGTACGGATTACGATGGAGAGCTGGAGATAGAACGATTTCGCCACTACGCCAGTTCCCTACTCTACCCGGACATGCTGCGGACAGCCTCCCGGGCGGCCTCGGGCCTTCCGGGAGGCTGTTCGAACCCACCCTTTGTTTCCCGACTGGGAAACGAAGGTTATTTGTCCAGCCACACCTCCTGCATCCTCCAGGGATTATAGAGGTTTTGATGAGGGATAAGGTTTTTTACATAGGGGTAAAAGACGGTGTAACCAGTTCTGTGGGCCAGCATCGGCCGGGCCCCGTCCTTTTGCAACTGGAGGTCGATCTGATGCACCAGCTTCAAGCGCTTTTGGAAATCCCTTTCGGCCGATTGCTTATCAAACAGCTTTTCCAACTCCGGATTGCAATAATCGGAATAGTTCCGTTGCGAGCCGCAGGTGTAATTTTCATAGAAATTGGCATCCGGATCGTCGATGCCCACGCCCGTGAGGTTCAAGGCGATCTGATAATCCCGCTTGGCCACCTTGGCGTGCCAGTTGCCCGTTTCCACCTGCTCCAGGGGCGCATCGAAGTAGACCTCCTTGAGGTGAGCGGCCACCAGCACGGCCGTATTCACGTAATCGGAAATGGCTCGGGTCGACAGCTTCACCTTGAGAGGGTTGGAAGGGCCGTAGCCCAGTTCTTTCATGATCTTGCGGGCCTCCTCCCGGTTTTTTTCCGCATCTCCATATCCAGGCACATCCTTCAAATCCTTTTCCGCTATTCCCCAAACGCCCCAGGGCGGCGGCAACATCGCTCCACCCTTGAAGGCCCTGCCCTGGAAAATAGATTTGTTGACGGCATCCCGGTCGATGGCCAGGCTGGCCGCCAGGCGGATCTTGGGGTTGTTAAAGGGGGGCTTCTTGGTGTTGACGATGAGGTTATCGGACACATTGCTCGTAGTTTCGACGAACACCAGGTTGGGGGCCTGGGATTTCATCGTCTGGTAGGCGTTGTGGTTTATGTCGTATGGGTAGGAAACATCCACCTGATTGGCTACCAGCGCCGCGTGACGGGTGGATTGGCTTCTAATGATGGTAATCACGATGCCGTCCAGATAAGGGCGGCCTTTGATGAAATAATCCTTGTTCCTCTCCAACACGATCCGCTGGTCGCGTTCGAATTTCACCAGCTTGAAAGGCCCGGTGCCGACGGCCTTGGTTCGCAGTTCGTTGGGCGCAATATGGGCCGGATGCACGGGGGAATAGCCCGAGGCCAGCATGGCCAGCAGGGAGGGTTGGGGACGCTTGAGGTGGAAGGTTACCTCGTAATCCCCATTGGTGGTGATGTTTTCGATATTGAAGTACCACAGCTTGCGTGGATTGAGCTTCATGCGCTTGGATGAAGCGCCGCGAACGATGTCGAAGGTGTCCTTGACGTCGAGGCTGCTGAAGGCCTTGCCGTCGTGCCAGCGCACGCCGCGCCTCAGGCGGAAGGTGAGCTTCTTCCCGTCATCGGACCAGGCCCAGGATTCCGCCAATTCCGGGATGATCGTATCCATGCTTTCTATTTTCTTGAACGGATCGTAGAGCACCAGGTTGTTGTACACCGCCATCATGGGGAAAACGGTGTCAATCGTGGCCTCCTGATGGATCGAAAGGCTCGGCGGATTTCCCCGGTGGGTGGTCCGCAATATACCGCCCTGTTTCTCGGCAAATACCTCCATCGAGCAGAAAATGCTCAACACCAGGCCCACTACCGACAATGTGACGATTTTTTTAACAACACCAGATTTCCGAATCATAATCCTCCTCCTTTCTTTTGGTAATAGGTTAGGGCCAAATGCTAAAAACGTCTCGAAATTTCTACAACCTATTGAATTCCCGTCTTTACGCCGGGGTGACGGGCGCTACTCGCCGGAAGGCTTGGCCAGCGGCCAGGTCGGCTTATCCTTATGGATATGACAGGCAACCCAGTGAGCCGGGGTGATCTCGCGCAATCGAGGCACCTCCGTTTGGCAACGGTTCGCTAGGTAGAGGCACCGCGTATGAAAATGGCATCCGGGCGGCGGATTTATCGGGCTGGGAACGTCGCCGGTGAGAATGATGCGCTTTTCCCGCTTGATCTTCGGGTCAGGGATAGGTACTGCCGACAGCAATGCCTCTGCATAGGGATGAAGAGCCTGGGTGAACAACGTCTTCTTATCGGTCATTTCCACGATTCGGCCCAGATACATCACAGCGATACGGTGGCTGATATGTTCCACCACAGCCAAATCGTGCGCGATGAAGAGGTAGGAGATCTTGTATTCCTCCTGGAGGTCGATCAACAGGTTGATCACCTGGGCCTGGATGGACACGTCCAGGGCGGACACCGGCTCGTCGCCGATGATCAGGCTCGGATTGAGGGCCAGAGCACGGGCGATGCCAATGCGCTGGCGCTGCCCGCCCGAAAATTCGTGGGGATATTTGGCCATGTGCTCAGGCAACAATCCAACCCTCCTGAACAGAGCCGCCGTACGGTCTTCCCTTTCCTTGCCACTGGCGACATTATGGACGGTCAACGGTTCCCCCACGATGCCCCCGGCGGACTTGCGCGGATTAAGGGAAGAGTAGGGATCCTGGAAGATGATCTGCATCTCCCGGCGATAGGGCCGCATATTGGACTTGTCGAGTTGGGTAATGTCCCGGCCTCGCACCTTGATGGCGCCCGAAGTGGGTTCGATCAGCTTGAGCACGGTCTTTCCTACGGTAGACTTACCGCAGCCGCTTTCACCCACCAGGCCGAGCGTTTCGTTGTCGATGTGAAAGGATACGCCGTCCACCGCAAAGACGTTCCCAATCGTACCTGAAAGCAGCCCTTTACGGATAGGGAAATGCTTTTTCAGATTGATTACTTCCAGCAAAGGCGCCCCAGCCTTCCCCGGCCGGGCAGCAATGGCCTGTTCACTCATCAACCTTCTCCAAGCAATCGATCGGTATGCCAGCACGCCGCCTGATGCCCGGGGCGTATCTCTTCCAGCGGCGGGTATTCGTTACGGCACTGATCCGTCGCCAGCTGGCAACGGGGCTCAAAAATGCACCCCTTGGGCAGGTTGTGCAGTGAAGGCACCATGCCTTTGATTTCCCGAAGGCGCACACGGCCCGGCGTCGATTTCGCCGCCACGTCCAGCCGTGGCACGGACGCCAGCAAGCCTTCGGTGTAGGGGTGGAACGGGTTGTCGAACAGTTCCTCCACCGGGGCTTCCTCCACCTTCTTACCTGCGTACATGACCACCACCCGTTCCGCCGTTTCGGCGATCACGCCCAGGGCGTGGGTAATGAGAATAATGGCCGAGCCCACCTTTTCCTTCAGTTCGAGCATCAGGTGAAGAATCTGGGCCTGAATGGTTACGTCGAGGGCCGTGGTAGGCTCATCGGCAATCAACACCTTGGGGTTGCAGGAGAGGGCCATGGCGATCATGACTCGCTGGCGCATCCCCCCGGACATCTGATGCGGATACTCATGCACCCGGCGACGGGCTTCGGGGATACCCACCAGTTGCAGCATTTCCACCGTCTTGTCCATCGCACTTTTGCGGGACAACCCCTGGTGGAGGATAATCGCTTCGCTGATCTGATGGCCGATGGTCAATACCGGGTTGAGTGAGGTCATCGGCTCCTGGAAGATCATGGAAATCTCATTTCCCCGGATTGCCTGCATCTCCGCCTCGCTTCGCTGCAAAAGATTCTTGCCCTCGAAGAGAATACTCCCTTTCACGATCTTGCCGGGTGGATTGGGGATCAATCGCAATATGGACAACGCCGTGACGCTTTTCCCGCAACCGGATTCCCCCACCACGCCCAGCGTCTCCTCCCGCCTGAGGTGATAGGAAACCCCGTCAACCGCCCTCACCAGCCCAACACGGGAGAAGAAGTAGGTATGCAGGTTGTCGATTTCCAGGATCTTTTCGTCCTGCCCCGTCGTGGCCCGGCCTTGCGTGGGATTATCCGTTTCAACCATCTGTCCCTAACCCTTTCAATTCCGCAAGCGTGGATCCAGGATGTCCCGCAGGGCATCCCCCAGCAGGTTCGTTCCGAACACCGCCAAGCTGATTGCGAGCCCTGGAAATATGACCAGCCAGGGCGCCTGCTGTGCATATTGGGCAGCGGACTCCGAAAGCATCCTCCCCCAGGACGGGTATGGCTCCGGAATGCCGAGCCCCAGAAACGACAGAGAGGCCTCCACCAGGATGGCACTGCCCAGTTGCGCGGTCGTCATCACGATAAAAGGCGCCAGCGTGTTGGGCAGGACATGGAGAAAGACGATCCGCATGTGATTCATGCCCACCGCATGGGCGGCCTCGATAAAAGGCATCTCGCGGATGGCCAGCGTGCTGGAGCGCACCACCCGGGCCACTCGTGGAATGAGCGGGATCGAAATGGCCAGAATGGTGTTTTCCAACGAAGGCCCCAGCGCGGCGGCCATCACCAGGGCCATCACCAACAGGGGCAGCCCCTGCATGATATCCATGATCCTCTGGGTCACCAGGTCCCACCAGCCCAGCAGATAGCCAGAAAGCAGTCCTACCACCATCCCGATTACTCCTCCCAGGAGGGCGGAGGACAACCCCACCGCCAGGGAAATCCGCGCCCCGTGAACGATCCGGCTGTAGAGATCCCGGCCCAGGTAATCGGTGCCCATTATACATTCCGCCCCCGGCGGCCGGAGTGTCTTGTCGGTGTTCGTGCTTACCGGGTCATGGGTGGCCATCACATCGGCAAAAATGGCGCAGAACACCATGATAAATAAGATCACCCCCCCGATTCCTCCCAGAGGATAACGCCGGAAAAAATCCAGCACGGCGAAAAAAAACCCTTCCCTCCTCTTGGATCCTGTTTCCTCCAACGGATGCACTGCCTCATTCATAATCGCCCTCGAAGGGAATGTTCCATGTTGATACCGATAGATCCAAATCCCGCCTCACCGGCCGGACAGCGGGGGTCCCGAACCTCTCCCCGGGCCGACAGCCCCTCGGCTCAACCGAACTGCACCCTGGGATCGAGCCAGACATAGAGCAGGTCTACGATCAGATTGGTGCTCACCACGATCAGGGCGATGAACATCACCAGATTTTGCACGATTGGATAATCCCGCCACAGAATGGCCTGAACCAGGAACCGGGCCACACCGGGAATATTAAAAACCGTCTCGGTAATAATCAGCCCCCCGATCAAAAAGGCCGCCTCGATACCGATGACCGTGACCACGGGCAGGATGGCGTTCTTCAAGGCATGATGGTAATTGATCACGCGCGCGTTCAGCCCCTTGGCCCGCGCCGTCTGGATATAATCTTGCCGCAGCACCTCCAGCATGGCGGAGCGGGTCAGACGCATTATCAGGGCGGAACTGCGGAATCCCACCGCCGCTGCCGGAATGCCGAACAGCCGCACATGATCCGCGAAGGTCTTCGGAGGTTCGATATAAATCGGCGACAGGTCGAAATTGAGAACCAAGACCAGAATCACCATCATCCCCAGCCAGAACGAGGGCATGGACAACCCGCTGAGACTGAACACCCGGAGCAGGTAATCCAAAGCGGAATCTTGTTTCACCGCGCTGATCACACCCAGCGGCACCCCAAACAGGACGGCAAAAAACAGGGACAGGACGGCCAGCTCCAGCGTCACCGGAATCCGCGGGGCGATTACTTGCCAGGCCGGGATTTCCAGCCGGTAGGACTTGCCCAGATTGCCCCGCGCCAGGTCACCGATCCAGCCCAGATATTGCATGACGAGGGGCCGGTCCAACCCCAATTCGGCCTCGATCAGCTTCTTATCGGCCTGGTCCACGTATCCGGCCGAATCGAACAGGATATCCACGATATTGCCGGGCGCCAGGCGCAGCAAGGCAAAGATCAGCACGGACATCCCGATCAGGGTGATCAACATAAGAAATATGCGGTTTATAACGTAGGTCTTCATCGGCCGCCCTCGGAAATGAAATGAATCCTCTCTGCGGACAGCCTCCCGGGTAGCCTCGGGCCTTCCGGGAGGTTGTGTAAACTCACCCTATCTAGGATCTTTTTCTGGATTCCCGCTTTCGCAGATCTTATGCTTAGGCATTTTGGAGATTCCAGGAATAAGCTTTCTGGAAAATCAATAATTTACCCAATTTCCAAGGCTAAAATATGCCTATAACTGTCGAACCCGGGTACTATGGAGCCCACTCCGTTTTCTACAGACAAATCAACGTTGCGCTCAACCATGTTGACACCCTCCTATCTTCAACCTTGGTTGTCTTTCATGTACCTGAGGATATCTTTGATCGGCGAGGCCAAATTAAGCCGTAAGGCTTTTCTCAGACGAATTCGGCTTCCTTGGCGAAGCGCGGCAACGATTTGGCCGTGTTCGACATTCTCTTCCTTCAAGCGTTCGGGAAGCAGAAAGGAAAAGTTGAATTTCATTTTGAGATCAAAAAAATCATACAGATGCGTGATGTACTTGATCATCAAGCTGTTTCGTCCCATCGCCACAATTCGGAGGTGAAATCGGCGGTTGTTCGCCAGCCTAGTTTCATCGTAACTGGGAGATGAGTAATTCGTGTGCTCGTGATGAATACGTTCCAAATCTCGCAGGTCATCTTTGGTGTGCCTGGCCAATACAAAATCCAGGTTGGCCAGTTCTAATGCCTGACGCGCTTTAAGCAAGTCCTCAACTTCCTCGAAAGTAAACTCCCGAACATAATAACCCGAGTTTCTTATCAGGCGGACATAGCCTTCGCCTTCAAGCCGGCTGAGGGCAGTTATGATCGGAGTCTTGCTGACACCAAGTTCTTTTTCCAGGTCGCTATAAACGAGCTTTTGACCCGGGACGAACTTGGATTTCAGGATGTGACCTTTGATGACATCGTAGACCGCCTGATTCAAAGAAGCAGTTGGTGGAGTGAGCACTCGGTCATAACCATCAGTGCTCTCAATGCTAAGCGTGTCAGCAAGTGATGAAATGTCTGATTTTGTAGTTCGACCAAGGCCCCCCCCTGAAATCCTTGCGACCTTATACCCACTGTTTTGCTTGTGCTCGACCAAGCCTTCTTGTGTCAGGCGGGAGAGGGCACTTACAATCGGGGTTTTGCTCATTGCGAGCATTTTTGCGAGTTCGTCATACTTAAATCTGTAACCTTCATAATACTTGCGACTTAAGATCAGCCTTCTGATCGTCGTGTAGGCTCTTTCTTCGGATGACATGAATGCAAATTGCGAATTGCGGGTCAGCACTATCATTTTCCTCCCGGCGGAAATGGAATGCGGTGAATGGCTGCGAAGTCAGAGGAACTGGTGCCGCTTTCTTATTAATTATGAGATATCTGATTCAATGTCAAGCAAAAAATGGACCCAGCAAAAAATGGACCCCAGGCCAATTTTTTTGCCGCGATGATCTCACCGTGTCAGATCCTATCAGATTCCACCATCCAGTCCAGGTGGGCTGGTCTGACGCTCATTTGCCGATGACTATCGGCTGCAGCCGCCGCCTCAATTCCGCCTAAGGCGGATGAAGGGTGCCGTTTCCATACGGCCGCCGTCTAAGGCAAGCGGACCACCAGCACCGGGATCGTCGATTCGCGAACCACCTGTCTGGGGTGCTTCCGATCAGGGCAAGGTGATGGCCCCGTGGCCGTGGGTGCCCATAACGATGAGATTGCAGTTCTGTTCCTTGGCGGCATCAATGATCACCGTCGGCGCGCCCCGTTTTTGATTAGAATTTCATCGGTGGCAAAGGCCTGATCTTTGGCATCGGCTTTTCCCTCCTCGGAAAACACCTTTAAAGCTTCCCTTATCGCAAACAAGTCCCGACTCTTGCCGATCAGTTTGTCCCGGGCTTCGTCATAGTGTCGCGCTTTGATTTCCTTCCGAGTTTCCTCGCCGATCATGGCGGTGATATGTAGTTCGACGAGAAATTCAGAAAGCACGCGCTGGATCGTGATGCCGGCGCCATAAAGATTGGCGAGGCTGACCGCATAGGAAAAGGCGTGGACACCGATTTCTGACAAGTCGGTTGCATAAAGAATCCTTTTGATTTGGGCGCTCTGTAGTTGCATTTGCGATTCCCTCCCTGTCCCTTAATAATGTCCGTTAAACCGGATGCGGGAAAGGGCATTGTTCCCGGCACGACAGATGTGATCGAATCGCCTTGGATGGGCCCATATCTCTCAGTGAAGATAGTCTTGGTCATAGAAAAAAACAATAATAAATAAAGTCACCGGTCCTTATCCATCTTGCCGGAGGGGTCCCCTGACATTCGGACGGTCTTTCACTTCCGGGTTCACCAGGCCAATGGGCCATTCGCCGCGCATTACCCTCACAGCTTCATGGATGTGCCATGTGTTTATGAGATTCCAGGAACGAGGGGAGGCCCAAGCAGTATGGCCTGTCAAGATGACGTTGTCCAGTTTCAAGAGCGGGCTGTCGGGAGGAAGGGGCTCAGGCTCTGTCACATCCAGGGCTGCGCCAGCGATGTACCCTTTCTCAAGGGCTCTCGCGAGGGCTGAATGATCAACCAGTGGGCCCCGCGAAGTGTTAATGAGATAGGCACCTGGTTTCATCTGTTTCAGTTGTTCCATCCCGATCATATGTCTGTTCTCTGGAGTTAAGGCAGGGCTGACCACAACAAAATCAGATGTCTGCAGCAGCGCTTTCATATCCTTCATGGTGACTCCCAGGCTGCCAGCCGTGTCTTTTGGCAGGTAGGGGTCATAAGCACATATGGTCATATCGAAGCCTCTAGCTTTAGGAATTGCAGCCCGCGCAATACTGCCAAGCCCGATGAACCCCAGCGTTTTTCCCTCGAGCCGTTCCGCTTTCATCCATAGGTCTATAAGCCCGGCGGCTCCCTCAAATGCTCCGGTCTGTTTGACAACCCTGTTCATTTGAGTAATCCTCCTGGAACAAGCCAGGATCAAACCCATCATATGATCTGAGACCTCGTCGGTGCAAAACTCAGGGATATTGACTACGCCGATGCCGTGTGCTGTAGCAGCCTTGACGTCAATGCCGTCATAACCGGCTCCAAGTGTTTGGACAAACCGGCAGTACTCTAATTCTTTGATCGTGCTCGACTTGATCGGGCAGATATGTCCGATCGTAACGAGATAGTCCGCATCACGGGCGATCTCAAGAACATCCTCTTCTGTGCTGCATTTCTGTTTTATGAATTCTCCCCCGAGTTCCTCAATGGGTTGAGGGTTATCGGTCAATTGCGGCAGGTCGATTACTTTCACAACTTTAAAGCTCATTGTCCTCTTACCTCCAATTCGCAAGGGTAAGGCGGGGGGTCTCGCAAGAAGCCAGAAAATGCCCCTTTTCGTCATTCCGGCGAAAGCCGGAATCCAGGAACATCAAGCAGTTCTGGACCCCAGGTTTCGCCGAGGTGACGGTTGATGAGATTTTTAGGAAATCGTCAAGGTTTACCTATCGCATTTTTCCCCATCTCTCGGCAAAGTTCTCTTTGACCTCTGGGTTTACTAATCCCGTCGGCCATTCCCCTCTTAGTACCCTCGCGATCTGTTCCACTGGATTATACCAGAGCTTGGCCCATGAAGTTTTTGAGGCATGGGCGGAATGGCCGGTCAAGATCACATTGTCCAGAGCAATTAAGGGGCTGTTCGGCTGCAGTGGCTCTATCTCAGTCACATCCAGACCCGCACCTGCGATAAGCCCTCCTGCCAGGGCGGTATAGAGGGCATTTTCATCCACAATGGCCCCCCTTGCTGTATTAATGAGAAAGGCGCTCGGTTTCATGATCTTGAACTGATCGGCGGAGAGAAGGTGCCTGGTCTCCGGGTTCAAGGCGGCCTGGACCAAGACGAAATCAGACTCACTGAGAAGATCGGTGAGGCCGACCAGTTCCACTTTCCAGTTCGCAGCGTCATCGTTTTTTACATGCGGATCAAATGCGATGAGCTTCATGCCCAAGGCCAGTGCTTTGGGTGCGAGTCGCCTGGATGTCCGCCCGAATCCGATGATGCCCAATGTTTTTCCACGCAGCGTGTCCACCTTGTAATACAGCTTCTTCACCTCCTGCGAAAAAACAACGTCGGAACCTGTGGGTCTACTCCTGACGGTGTTGTCAATTTGGACAATTCCTCTCGAACAGGCCAATATCAGGGCCATGGCATGGTCTGAAACCTCCTGGAGACAATAATCCGGGTTGTTGACCACGCAGATGCCATGTCTTGTGGCGGCCTCAACGTCAACGCCGTCATACCCGATGCCAATGCCCAGGATCGCCTTGCAGTTTTCAAGCCCGTGAATTACATCCGCACCAATGGGCCGTGAACGAGTGTGCGTGATGATAAAGTCAGCGTCATGCGCTACTTGAACCAGTTCTTTCTCAGTGCGACACTCTTGACCGAAAAACGATCCTCCCATCCTTTGAAAAATTTCCGAATAATCCGGCATGCCCGGACGTTGAATCACACTAACTACCTTGAAATCCGTAGCCCTTCTCAGAGCCCAAGCCTTTTCCATCACCGGAGTCCTGGGCCTGCATATTTAATCGCGTAAATTTGGTATTCTACGTTTGGCGATCTAACCATATCATGGTCTCCAACGCAAAACGTTGCATGTGAATAAACAAAAATGATCTTTCCCCCACCGCTAAAACCGAAGTGTACGTGAGGAGTGATTGTTCCCATAGCAATTCGCAGATCGCATCGCAGGTACTCTTCGTTGACTTCGACCGGGGTACCACGCGATGTCACGCCCAAGCGCCTGCAGCCTTCATAACAATTATGGTTATAAATCGGGAACCTGTTAGTGATGTCTTTCCCCAGCTTCTTGCGAAAGTCCACCAGAGTATGGGCACCATGAACTCCCAATGCTACGATGAACCTTATGGATGAATCGGGGATTCCTGCAACCTTGAGCTCCTCCAATACATACTTCGCAATCTGCCCCGCATTGGTGGGCCTCGACATATCGTCGCAAACGATAGCCACCTCCTTCTTGCCTCCGGCCAAATCCCGAATTCTTCGATTTCCAATGGGATTATCAAAGGCCTTGAGAAAACCCTCGTGGGTTAAAGGAGGGGCATCTTTCCCCGCCATGTGACAGATCTGAACATCCCATTCGGCTGGAAAATTCACCTCGATTTCCGTATCGCCGAACCATTCCTTATCAAAGAGTTTGACAGACCGGGCATTCATGCGGGTTCTCTTATTTAGTCCTCCAATAGCCTGAGGGGATTGCGCCTGATCATTTTTTCAATTTCATTGTCGGAAAAACCCGTTTGCAGCATCTGGAAAACAAACTGTTTGAATCCTTCAACGGGATGCGGGTTGACCGCCTGGCCAAAGTCGGTTGACATCACGCAGTGATCCGCTCCGACGGCCTTTATTTGGCTGGCGATTTCTTCTGTGCTGGTTATCCCCACTGGCCTCGTCAATTCAGTGGCGACGACAAAACAGTGTTCGATGTAGGCCCCCATTCGAACCGCCTCGATCTGGTCCGCCGGATCCATAAAGGTGAGTTTCTTCAGAGAGGCATGCGTTACAAGGATTCTTTCCACCTTATGCTGTTTGGCCGCTTGAATGAGCTTCATCGATTCCTCAGGAGAAATATGCCCCGTCGCGAGGGTTACCTTTGTTTTCGCCAGGATTTCGAGAATCTCATACGCCTCGGCGACCAGGTTTCCTTTTCCGTCCAGAAGGGAAATGCCTTGAGCATCCTTGGGAAAAGGATGGGCGTGAGGCGCCGGCCCTTTGCCTAGAAGGGATATCTGGTTCAAAGCGCAATAGGTCGGCATATACACCACTCTACACCCCAGCGCGATAGCTCCTTCTACAGCCGACGGATTTAGCCCACCTACCGGGTAGTTCAGAACGACGGAACCGTACACCTTAAAATCGGGGAACATTTTGTTTAGGATGTAGGCTCGATCGGAGGTCACGGTCACATGATCCTTGATTAACACGCCGCCCATCCCGTGGGCCTTTGCATTCTGAACGAGTTCTATACAATTCGTTTTCCGCTTTTGCGCGTCGGGGTCTGCATGAATATGCATGTCGATGGCCCCCTTGAGAAGATCGTTTTCCCCTGGCATGTCAGAGTTTCCTTTTTTGGGCTTTAGTCTGTCTTTTTCAGCTTGTATCCGACTTTTTCTCTATCCCATGAGTCTCCGATACCTCTCTTTTTGAGCTCCTCTTTTTGTATCTTTTCTGTGCCAAGGGTACGCGGGAACTTTTGGATGAACTCGATGTAGCGGGGGACCATGAATCGCGTCAATTTGGTTTGGCAATAATCAAGCAATTCAACAGGGTCAAGCGTATGCCCGCCGGTGAGCTGAATATATGCCTTGACATCGTGGCCGACCTCGGCGGGCACGCCCACAACCGCTACCTCCACCACGTTGGGGTATGACCTGATCACATCCTCCACAAGTTCGATGGGTACCCATTCTCCCTTTACATTGATGCTTTCCGCTTTCCTCCCTTCAAAAATCAAATTGCCGTCCTCATCCATTCTGCCCGCATCCCCTGTATGAAACCAGCCGCCTCGGAAAGCCTCTTTATTCTTCTCGGGCATGTTGTAATAACCGTCAAATATGACATGAGGCTCTCGGCCACGGACAACAATTTCGCCTACCTTCCCAATAGGCAATTCGGTGTCATTCTCATCGAGAATTTTGATATCTACATAATTTACCGGTTTGCCGGCAAACTTGAAGAGGGCGTCTCCGAGAAAATCCCATTTCTTCAGACACCGCAGAGTATAAGAGCCGGAGTTGACAGGCGCAAAGAGCAGTAGCGTCCACGGATCAATGGTACGAATTCCCACAGGAGAAAGCTACGGTAGAGCAAGACGCTGGCATAGGCCCGGGCCGGTTCGCTGAGTCGGCTCGTATAGGCTGTGATTTCTTCTTCGCTCAATGTCTTGTTGACAAAGCCCCAGCGTAGAAGACGGCGCACGAAGCCGCTTCGATCTTGGACTATCCACTTGCCAAGCAGAGGGCTGGCGATGATCCACTGATACCAGAAACGCCAAAGGGTAAGGGCGCGAGTGTCCAACTTCTGAAACGTTTGAGGAACATTGAGCGCCAAGAGGCGTTGGACGCGCTCAGGTTGACGTAGACATAGTAGAAAGCCCACCCAACCGCCCCAATCATGTGCCATCAATCGGATGCGGCTGAGATTAAGAGTATCCAGCAAGGCAATAACATCATCTACCAGTTGTTCTTTCTCGTAGCCAGTGGCAGGAGCATCCGACCATCCGAAGCCGCGGAGGTCTGGGCAGATTACGGAATAGCATTGGGCAAGACATGAGATTTGATGACGCCACATATACCAGTGTTGCGGCCATCCATGCAGCATCAACAGTGGCTCGCCGCTCCCCGCTTCAGCCAAGTGCAAATTCAGGCCGTTGACCTTGACGTAACTGTGGGTAACGCCATCAATTTGCGGAAATAATTGTTGCATACTCGTCTTGCATCTAGGGTGGGCTCATTAATCGCGCCGTAACAGATGCAATGAATGCCGCCCAACAATTATTAGGCCGGTCTGCCTTTGACCTTTAGCAAAGCTGTTTTGAGTCTATATATCTCAACTGACTCAATACCAATTTTTCACGTAAATATTTTATATTTTCAATCGCTTAACCAAACTTTGGTGCTCGGATGGTTTTGTTGTTATCAAGACTTGAGAAGACCAATGCAAACCGGAGCCATAGATGAGAAATGGCTCCAAGCGAATAGAAATTCCCTTCAAGGCTTTGTATGGGCACCTTCCGGAAATTCCTTTTCATACTCTGCTCCAGAAGGCCAGAGGGCAGGTTGTTGGTTAATCAGAAAAAGATGGGAATAATTGACCCATAAATACTCTCTTATTCATGAGCAGTCAAGGGAAAAATGCATCTAGAAATAGCCCCGGTTTTCAAGTCCAAATTGATGACTTGGGTTTGAAATATTGCATTCCGAAGGAAAATCCCATAAACGACATTACAGGAAGAAAGTGACAACTTATTTGAATATTGTCCGCCGGATTAAGTCCCAATTATTCCCCATTTAGAACAAAGGGTATTTCTCTCTGAACTCTCTGATTTAGGTACTTTACCTGGGACGAGGATGAAAACGCGGATCGAAACGCTCAAACCCGAGGCCGGGATTAACCGGGCAACGAACCGGCGAGTAATCAACAATGGCCGCTCGAACGCACCGATAGCAGCGAATACAGCGCTGAATTTTTTCTGGTCGCCCTCCCTTTACTTTTTTAGGCCAGAGGGGGTCGGCCAGGAGGGCCCGGGAAAGAGCAACCAAGGAAATCGATCCAGCGGTAATGGCCTCGGCAGCTTTCCCCGGGTCCTGGAAGTTCGGAGCCATGACCGGGAGGGAGACGTTCTTTTGAATCGCGGCCGCATCCTCGCTCATCGATCCCTCGCCCCGGGGAAAGATACGGGCTAACGACCCATAACAGCCGTGGCTTACCGATAGATAGTCGGCTCCGGCTTCCTGAATTGCTCTGGCCATTGGAATGGACTCCGGCAAATCAAGCCCTCCGGGGATATATTCTCTGGCGCTGAAACGGTAGCCCACTAAGAAATCCGGCCCCATCTCCTTTTTAATCTCTTGCACCATATCTCGGGAAAGGTTCCAACGTTTTTCGGGAGAGCCGCCATATTCGTCATGACGATGATTGAAATAGGGAGAGGTGAACTGCCCGAGAAGGTAACCGTGGGCTCCGTGAAGCTCGACCCCGTCGAATCCAGCCTTTTTGGCTCGACCTGCTGCCTGAACTACAGAAAACTTTAACCCTTGAATCTCTTCCCGGGTTAAAGGGCGTGGTTGCGCTGGTTTTCTGTGGAGGAGGTCTTTTAGGTTTTCAGGAAGCTCCTCCTGAGGTAAGGGGGCCGGTACATCCGAAGGCCCGACCAGGGGCCTGTTTTCGTAGGATTGCAGGGCCTGAGCTCCTTGGCCCGGGAGAAGCTGGATCAAAGCTTTCGCTCCTCCCCAGTGGATAACCTGGGCCAGATCCCGCAGCCCCGCGAGGTGTTTGTCTGATCCCGCCCCCAGCCCATAGCCTGGATTGAAGGCATAGCGAGCTGTGACGCCGGTAATCTCTACGATGACTAACCCGACTCCCCCTGAGGCCCGGGCGAAATAATAGCAGAGACTCTGATCCGTCACATTTCCCCTGAGATCGCCCATTCCCACATAGGTGGGCGCCAGGACAACGCGGTTGGCCAGGCGCAGCTTACCCAAAATTATTGGCTCAAATAGGGCCTTATGATGAGGTATCATTAATTCCTCCACGGCTTCGGGAACTTCTGGGCATCAACGAAGGGAAGAAGATGGTTCGATGATCAATGCCCTTGATATCGTACTTTTTTAGTTCCGGGAATAAAAGCATAAAAACATACATGGTGGGAACCCCGGCCATAATGTTGGCCCGGTATTTTTCGATGGAGGCCAAGATGGTTTCTACGTTGAAGGAATTGAGAAGCACTGTTTTACCGCGCCGGAAAAGGCCATTATTCATGGTCGCAATGCCATAGGAATGGCAGAGGGGAAGGACGCTAACGCTGGTCAATCCATCCGGCAGGGCGATGGTTTCGTACTGCATGCGGGCATTGGCGTAGAGGCTGTAATGCGAGTGCATGACACCTGCGCCAATCTCCCACACAGCTTGAAAGCCCTGGAGAACCTCAGGACAATTGGGCATCTGCAGAATGACCCTGTCTCCCCGCTTTACACCAAGATTTTTGAGCACATGGCCCAGCTTTTTGGCCGCTTGAACCATCTTCACATTGGTTATTTCTCGGTCCTCGAAGGTGATGCTCACATATTCCCCCCGTTCCCTTACCCTATCTTCAGCGAGCTTGGCGATATTCATATTCTTCCTTTCTAACAATAGCTGGCTCAAAATTCTAATGCTTATCCACCAGCTAGAGGGGCGATGAAGGTGAGTTGGTTTTGATCTTTAAGGATAGATTCTTTGGTGGCGGGTGTGCCATTGATCTGAATAAAGCCGATTTCCCAATCTTTCAGGTTTAGGCGGTCGATAACTTGGGAGACGGTAGTACCTTCGGGAACCTCAAAAGAAACAACTTTTGTTCCCCCTTCTAAACTTTTTAATGTACCAACGGTTTTAATATAGATGATCATCTTGTCATTTCGGATTTAAAAATTTTTGCCTTCTTCCTTAAGCCTTAGGCCTGATTCCTTAAGCTTGGCGCTTTACGCCTGGCGCTTTTTTATTTTGTTGGCTGCTTTTTCCAACCCCAACGAAAGTAGTTTCTCCTGTTTGGGAACTCCTTTTTCATCCCACCCGCGGAATTCGTAGTACTCTCGACGCATGTCCAGAAAAAGTTTTTCTCCTGCCGTGATTGGTTTACCGGGCCTGAGGATCTCCAAGATTCTGGTGGGCATGGTATCGCGTTCGCTCGAGACCCCCATCAAAACATTGTAGGCCCGCTTCAGGTTATAGAGGCGGTCCCCCAATACCATCAGGTCTGCACTCTTTAATTCCCAGCCCGCCAGCCCCTTGATCCACTGGCAGAGCGTCTGGTGAGAGATGCGGGCGAAGAACAAAAATTTGCAGAGGCCCAAGGCGTTGAAGACCGCCATGTTATTCTTCATTTGGGCGGTCATCTTACCTTTCCCCTCGCCCGAAATTCCCTCCATCCCCGAGGGATAACCTATCTCGGGGACAGGAACACCTCCTTCCACCTGGTGGGAAATCCTTCCAGATGGCAGGCGCCGCGATTGGAATTGGCCCAACTTAAGGCCAGGCTTACTGTAGGGGTGGGGTTCGTCTGGGAAATTTCCAACCCTTTGGAGTGCAAAGCAAAACTTTCCGATTCCCTGCCCAAGGCCTTGGCCGCCTTCTCTACTTCACCTGCGAAAAGCGCCCCGATACCTTGCCGCCAGGCTATCCTTTCTATCAAAGATGCGGTGAGTAGCCCGGGGGAATCTCACCCCCAGGCCCTC
>JAHJQK010000090.1 GCA_018819135.1 Pseudomonadota bacterium
ATCTCTCTTGCTCCCGCCAAGAAGGAGGATGTGGAAAAGAAGATGGCCGAAAAGAAGATTGAAGATGCGGAAAAGAAGATTACGGATGCCATCGAACGTATCCGCCACCGCCGAGAGAGTAAAAGAATCGATTCGGCCATCGAGCGTATCCGCGACGAAAAGGAGGCCCGCCAGGTGAGTTCGGCCATCGAGGGCATCCGCAAGCGCGTGACCATTGGAAGTTCAGGGGCCGTAGAAACGGGCGAGGCGGGAACGGGAGGCGCTTCTTCCGGGGTCATGTCCATCAAGTTTAAAATTTACTATAATGAAATCTGGCAGCGTATCCGCAGTGTCTGGGTCCTTCCCGAGGAAGCCCTCGGCGGCAAAAAGAACCTGGAGACCATCATCACCATCCGCATCGCCAAGGACGGTCAGATTGAAGATGTCCAGTTCGAAAAAACATCCGGGAACTCTTACCTGGATGAATCGGCCCTGCGCGCCATCAAAAAAGCGAATCCCCTTCCGCCCTTACCTTCAGGAATGGAAGGAGACAAATTATATGTCGGGGTTCGCTTTACGCCTTCAGAACTTTGAGGTTTAGCATGAAAAAAAGTTTTTCCCTTTTCCTCCTTGCTTTTCTTCTGGTCTTTATCTCCAGCGATTTATTATGGGCCAAAGTCTATATCGACATTCGCTCTCCCTCGTTCCGCAAGTTCCCCATTGCCATTTTTCCCTTCAAATCACCGTTGCATCCAAACGAGGATATGAAACTTGGGGAACGGGCTACGGACATTCTGAACAGCGATTTAAGCCTTTCCGGGTTCTTCGCCCTCCTCGATTCCAAGAACCTCGGGGAGGCCGTTATAAAACCTCCCCCGGGGGAAACCTCCACCGGGACCGGCCAGGGGCTGATGGGAACGAGTGCGGAGGTCATCGACTTTCGGAGTTGGGCCAACACCGGCGCCGAAGCATTGGTTATGGGGGAGGTCAATTACAAAGACCGTTCGCTCACTCTGGAGGCCCGTCTTTACGACGTGTTAAAGCAGGAGTTGATTATCGGCAAGAGGTACATTGGAGAAATCACCGATCTATCACGCATGGTTCATCGTTTCGCGGATGAGATCGTATTTGCTCTCACAGGAGAGCACGGGTTTTTCCAGACCAAGATCGTTTTTGTTTCTACACCTACGGGGAACAAAGAGATCTACCTGATGGATTTTGACGGCCGGAACTCGCGCCAGATCACTCGGCATCAATCCATCTGCCTTTCCCCGCGCTTTTCCCCGGATGGGACGAAGATTGCCTTTACCTCCTACAAAGCAGGCAATCCGGATATCTATATTAGGAATTTGCGCAACGGAGAAGAGCGCAGGATTTCTTACTACCCCGGGTTGAATATCTCCCCGGCCTGGTCCCCGGATGGCCAGCGCCTCGCCCTTACGCTGAGCAAAGATGGTAATCCAGATATATATACCGTCAACCAAGATGGGTCGGGATTGTTGCGCTTGACCGATCACCCCGCCATTGATGTATCTCCGACTTGGTCTCCCGACGGCAAAAAGATTGCTTTCGTCTCCAACCGCGGAGGGAATCCCCAGATTTACATTATGAATGCCCAGGGTAGGGACGTTCAACGTTTGACTTTCGAGGGAAATTACAACACCCATCCTGCCTGGTCCCCCCGCGGAGACCGCATTGCTTTTGATGCCTCCGTGGGGGGGAATCATAACATTTGCACCATCCGGCCGGATGGGTCCGATTTCCGCATCTTAACGGCTAACTTGGGCCGCTGCGAAATGCCTTCCTGGTCACCCGATGGGCGGAATTTGGTCTTTAGCTCCAGCCGGGATGGAGGTCCGCATATTTTTTTGATTGATGCCGAGGGGACCCGAATAAAAAGGTTGACATTTCAGAAAGGAGGTGATACATATCCTAACTGGTCACCTCGATTTAATGAATAAAGGGAAAAAAGAAAAAATTCAAGCAGTGCTTTTTATTTTCCTAAAATATTTCAAGAAAAGGAGGAGAAAGGAATGTTGAGAAAATCTTCAGTCTGGTTGGTCGTTCTGATCTCCATTGTCGCCCTTGCTTTCATCGCGACCGGATGTGCGAAGAA
>JAHJQK010000091.1 GCA_018819135.1 Pseudomonadota bacterium
CCAGGGCAATGCGCAGGCCGTTGCGGCAAGCGTCGCAGGCCTCGCCGTCCACGACACGAATCTGATCCAGATTGACCTGAAGCGGGGCACAGGCACGAATGAAAGGACGTTGGACTTCGGCAATGGATTGACCAAGAATTTGAATTTCCTTTTCATCCCAGATGCCATAGCCCATGCTCTGAGCCAGGCAGAGAGCGAGGACTTCTGTCGGATCGATGCCCATGATCCGCGCAGCGATAGTATCTACAGCCACCGCATCCGTCCCGGCCAGAAGCAGGTTTAATCCCACGGGGGTCCCCCAAACCGGCCCATCCCCCTCGGCGGCGACCAGACCATCTACCACAATCAGATGGGGCTTTAGAACCGCGTTGATCTCGGCAATCGCCTTGTTGAGGCCTAAATAATGGAATCGTTTTTTTTCATCATAGGTAGTGGTTCCCTTCAGGTTCTTCATGGCGGCCGTAATAGTGCTGGCGAAATGGGTTTTAAGAACCGGGGCGTTGATGAAGAAATCAGCCTGTAAAACTTCTTTAGCAACATGAACGCTTTTAAGAATTCCCCCCTCCGGAGTTTTGATCTCTTCGAATTCTCCGTCGTATAAGTCCATGAGCCGGGCTCCTGTCGCTCTGGCCACTTCTTCGTAGCCGTTGGCGGCAAAAGCCTTTTTCGTGTTTAAACCGATGGCAATGGCCTCGGCAATGATCACTTCCGCCGGATTGGCTTTTTGCACCTCCTCCACCAAGGCCTGCATAAAAACCGGTCCGGTGAGAATTCCTTTTTCCCAGAGGTTTTCTTCGGCGGTGAGATTGGGCTTGATCAGCACCCGGCTGCTGGGGGGGATGATTTGCGCAGCCGGTCCGATGAGGGCAAAGAGCTCTCCCATCATCCTCCGGACTTCGTTCAAATCTTTTCCATTCTTTCCCTTGACGATGGCCACAGCAGTAGGCACTTTGATTTCCTTTCATTTATATTTTGGGACGCAGATACACGCAGATTAACAGGATAAAAAAATCGTAAGGCGTGAAAGCGCAAGGCGCAAGTGGAAAAAAATTTTTAAATCGCCCTCACGCCTAACGGTTATTTCATGTTTTATCTGCGTTTATCTGCGGCAATCTGCGTCCCCAATTATTTTTGATTAAACTCGGCGGCGCCTTGCTGGCAGAGGGCCACGCAGAGGCGGCAACCGTCGCATTTTTCCGGGTCCACCACCAGTTTTTTCTCGACCACGGAAATAGCCTCATAGGGGCAGGCTTCCAGGCACCGGAGACACTTCTGGCAGGCATCCGGGTCGATGCGGGAAACGTAGGGCACATCCCCGGGAATCTGGCTGGGAGCGATGATCTTACTGACGGAGCGGCCGGAGAAATCGGCAAGGGAATGATACCCTTTGGCTTCCATCCAGCCGGAGATTTGCCGGAGCCAGCGTTTGATGATCTTGTGTCCGAAGACAATGACCGCGGCGCAGGTCTGGACCGCAGTGGCCCCACAGAGATCGTGGGCTTCCTGCGCATACCCCTTCATCTTCTTGACATATTCTTCGGGGGGAGTGGGGTTGAGGCGTTCGGTGGAGTAAAGGGAAAAATAACCGCCATCATCGATGGCTTCGGGATGCTCTATATGCCAGCGAGGCCGGGGTTGTTTCCGGAGCCATTCGGTATAACAAAGAGTTTTGGTGACAAAGGCCGCCGCCTCACTGCGGATACACTTTTTTACCATGGACAATCCGTACGTAGGCGTCCCGGAGGCGATGATAAGCGGATTTTTCAGGACAACGTCTTTGATTTTTATTTTCAGGTCAGGCATCGACTTGAAAATCCTTTCTTGTTTAACTGTACCTTTTTTATAACACAAGTCTGCTTCAAAAGCCAAGTGTGCCGAAGAATGCGGATTGCGGGATTCGAAATGCGGAGTGAAAAATTACGGAACACGGAATAAATATCTTTGAACTTCGAACTTTTAACTCTAAGAAATTGGGAATTGAAGTGATTCCTTCCTCCATGCGATAATGTCTGGTAAATTACCAACCCGAAAGGATAAAAGATGATCAACAAAAAAGATTGGAAAACAAAAAAGTATTACCATGGTCCTTCCGGAGCACATCGCCGGGCTGTGTACAAGGCTATGGGGTACACGACGGATGATTTGAGCCGCCCTTTGATCGCTATCGTGAATACCTGGGGGGAAGTTTGTCCCGGCCATTACCATCTGGATCATTTAACCCGCACGGTACGCGATGGCATCTGGAAGGCCGGGGGAACTCCCCTGGAATTTGCAGCCATCTCTCAATGCCCAACCGCCAGCCTGGGAGAGCCGATGATGCGTTACGACCTGCCAACGCGGGACCTCCTGGCCTTTGACATCGAAGCCATCATCGAACAACAGATCTTTGACGGAATGGTTATCCTGGTTTCCTGTGATAAAGTCGTACCCGGAGCACTGTTGGCCGCTGCCCGCTTGGACCTCCCCTGCCTTATCCTGCCGGGTGGATGTATGGAAGTCGGTTCTTGTGAAGGCGAGCAGGTTTCCCTCTCCGACCTGGATGAGGTTATTTTCGGCGCTCTTCCTATGGGAAAAGCAGACCTGAAAAAAATTGAACTTTTGGAGGATGCGGTCTGTCCTTCACCGGGTGCCTGTCCCATCATGGGGACGGCCAATACCATGCAGTGCCTGGCTGAAGCCGTTGGCTTGACTCTTCCGTTTGCCGCCACGGCCCGGGCAGTATCAGCAGAAAGATTACGCCTGGGAAAAGCCTCGGGAGAAGCCATTGTCAGAATGGTTAGGCGCGGGGAAACAGCGCGTTCCATCCTCGGCGCTAAAAATTTGGAGAACATGCTCCGGGTCTGCATGGCTCTCGGGGGATCGACCAACGGAATCCTGCACATATTGGCTCTGGCCCGGGAACTCGGCCTGGCGAGGGAAATGAATATAGAGAAGGTGGACCGCTTCAGCCGCACGACCCCTTGCATCTCTGACGTCCGGCCGGTGGGGAAGTATTTCCTTCCCGACCTTCATGAAGACGGCGGAGTCCCAGCGATCATGGCTGAGTTAAAGCCATTTTTAAATCTGCAAGCCAGAGGCGCAGGCGGACGCTCGGTAGGTGACTGGGTCAAGTTAGGAAGGGAGAGTCTGAAGCGGGGCAGGCGGACGGTCCGTGCTCTGGATGATCCCCTGCTTGCTCACGGCGGGATTGCCGTGCTTAAAGGGAATCTGGCTCCGATCAGCTCTTTAGCGCGCATGCTTAACAACACCATTCCTTCTCATCGCGGGCCGGCGCGGTGCTTCAATTCTCAGGAAGAAGCTGTGGCCGCTTTGAAAAAAGGAAAAGTCAAGGGGGGAGAAGTGATAGTGGTTCGCTATGCCGGTCCACGGGGAGCTCCGGGTATGCCAGATATTTATGCTCTCTTAGCCACGGTGGTAGGGATGGGCCTCGAAGGTAAGCTGGCCGTGGTAACCGATGGGCGATTCTCCGGGTTCGCCCGCGGGTTAGGTGTATGTCAAGTCTCGCCAGAAGCCGCCGTAGGTGGCCCATTGGCTTTGGTAAAAAATGGGGATATCCTTTCGATCAGCCTTCCCGATCGTTCTCTGAATGCCGAAATCCCGGCTCAAGAATGGAAAACGCGCGCGGCCGCATGGCAGCCTCCAAAGATGAAAAACGCGCCGGGCATCCTCGGCCTGTTCGCGGTCAACGCCGAGCAGGCCCACCAGGGAGCCCGGCTGGTCGCTCATCCGGCACCATGGAAAAAAATTTAGAATCACTTTTTTTATTTCTTGAAAAAACTTTCAAAATATTGGAAATATGTGGACCGGAGGTTAGGGTCATCCAGGTTCATGGTCCCCCAGATGTATTTTCCTTGCCAGTAAAGGTCTACTTCCCCATGATAGGGGTCCCGCAAACGATAAGAGCCTTCACCGGATTTCTTCTCCAAGTTTTCAGTCTGCTTCAGGTATCTCTCCATCATGTCCCGGCAGTCATTCTGATTTTTACCCTCGATGACGAAGATCTTAAATTTCTTTCCCAAAAGTTCATAGTCAGCGGTAAACCCCGAATGGAAAAACGAGTAACCCAGGAAGTCTTTGGCTATGAATTTTTCCGAATTTTTCCTTTTCCCCTCGGCAGGGAAGGAAGATAAAATCGCGGGAAGCGATGATGGCCCCTCTAAATTTTGGGCCACCTGCCGGGCGAAGGTGAGCAGGATCTCCTGATCATCCGCTCCCGTGTTGTAGCTGTTGATTTTTACATAGTATGGGCCTTGGACAAAATTCAGGACCATACTCTCGCTGTATCCCTGAGACCCGATATCCAGAAAATTCGCCTTGGCCAAGCGCTCCTGGCTGTAGATCCCGAAAGCATGATGCGGAGTCTGGTGGCGATAGACTTCGACGGTCACCGAGGCCTTCTTGTCATTCCGGTATTCGCCCACCTGCAGGTTTTGAAAATCGTACTTTAAATAGAGATCGGCGGCTCCGTTGATGTATTCATAGAGAGTCTTGGGAGAGAAAACCTGGGGTTTTTCTGCTTGTTTCCACCCGCTCACTTCAGGGAACGAAACGGTTTTCCCCTCTGCCAGGGAAGGCCCCCCTAAGGATTTTGCCCCCAGGAATAAACAGAAGAGGAAAAGTGGAGTTTTCCATATCCTAAGTTTTTTCATTTTAACTCCTACCTTCTCATATCCTTCAGGCGATAAAATTGGAAGGGACTTCCCGCAGGTGGACAACATCCTGGATCCGGGCAGAAACGTTCCATCGATTTAAACATTTTACCGGACATGAGGAACAGTCTCCACAAAATTCCGAAGGAAGATTCAGGGAGAACAAGAGATCTTGGGCCTCAACCAGATTCCGGTATCCGTAGACATACATGTAGGCTCGCATCAGGTCGGGAATCGGGAGTTGTTTTAGGCATTGGCCCAAACATTGCCCGCAGCCCTGACAGTAGAGACCCGAAAAGAGTTTAGCCCGGCGAAGATGGTTTTTTTCCGATTGAGTTAGGGCGAAATCTTTCATCACCGCCAGGTCCAGATTCATTTGATCAAAAGTGGTGAACCCGGCGATGATGGTATGCACATTGGGATCCTGCAAGGCCCATTTTAAGGCTGCCCGGGCATCTATTGTTTCTGACGCATAGCTCCCACGAATATTGCCTCCAATGGTCTTCATGGCCACGACCCCCAGACCGGCTTCCGCCGCTTGGGCGATGGCCTTCTTCACTTCGGGTCCATGTTGCTGCCGGAAATTGTAGGCCGTCAGCACAACGTCATAAACCTTGGAATCGATAGCTGCCCGGATTACTTCCGGTTCGTTCCGGTGGGTGGTGATCCCGATAAACCGGATCTTCCCGGCTTTTTTCGCCTTTTCCAAAGCTTTCATAATCGGTTCATAGAAAGCGGACTCTCGTCTCCAGACGTTGTGATGGTGATAAATATCTATATAATCCAGCCCTAAATTCTTAAGGCTGGTATCAATTTTTTTGGTATAAGCTTCTTCGGTCGCTTCGGCCAGATAAAGTCCGGTGTTTCGATCGTTAGGCAGGCGCGCTTTGGTGGAGATCGCAAAAGAATCCCGGGGGCGGCCCTTGAGTACCTCGCCGATCATGGCTTCGTTCGTACCCCTTTGATAGGTTTGAGCGGTATCCAGGTGAAACATGCCGGCATTCAAGGCGGCCCGAACCAGGTTGGGATTATCGGTATTCATCACCCCCATGGTTATGACCGGCATCCGGATCCCTGTTTTGCCCAGGACCCGGTAGGCCACCTTTTCTTGCGGTTGTTTCTCGGTGGAACTCAGATAAAGGAACCCCCCCATACTGGCCAACGACGACCTTAAAAATCCCTTCGACCCATCCCTCTCTTAGCCATCTCCCCAAGGCCCTCCAATCTATTGGAATCTCCAACCCAACTGCTTATTAATTCCTTGGCAATGAAGTCATTTTTTTTAATTTCCCGAACTCATATAATTTATCATTAACTCGCCTTTCCGATCAAGAAAATGCTTTAAATCATATGAAATTCATTTTCACCCCTCTTCCCATGCCTTGCCTGAATCCTTGCTTATTTTTTGCTAAACTGAGCGATTTTTTAAACCACAGAGAACGCCGAGAATAATTTCATAGTAAAAAAGAATAAGCTCAATCTTTTCTCTGTACTACTAACGTGCAAAATCTCGAAATTTTATTAAGCAAATGATTCTCCAAGTGCCAGCATTTTAAAGAAAACCTCTGAAATCCTCCCACCCCCCCTTTGCGAAAGGGGGGCAGGGGGGATTTTGATGTTTGCTATATTGATTTTTTACATTTGTTCTCTGCGATCTCTGCGGCCTCTGCGGTGAATAGTTTTTGGTTGCGGTTATGCCGCGCTGTGCCCTCTGTGGTGAATCGCCTTTTTTAGGTTTTTAATAATGATTGGCAGGCATCGTTTTCGTAAAAAGGGATATTTGGGTGATTTACAGTTGAAAGGAAAGGAAATTTTTATATCATATGGGTAAAGCGCAGGGCCAAATAAATTTTAACCATATGAAATATTTAAATTTAATAATTATAAATTTATTACGTGAACGAATAGTTTGGATACGAATTTTCTTGACATTTTTGAAGGCGTTTTTTAGAATGCGATACAAAGAATTCATAATAAAGGAACATCAAGCCCAAAGGAGGAAATCATGAGCAACGGAACTTTTCCGATAAGCATGAGGGACATTCGGTTCATTCTTTATGAACAATTAGGCATTGAACGGCTCTGCGAATTTGATAAGTTCAAGGATTTCTCCAAGGAAACTTTTGACATGGTTTTGGAAGAAGGAGCCAAACTGGCGGCCGAAGTAATCGCTCCGCTGAATTCCATTGCGGATAAAGAAGGCTGCGTTTATGAGAAAGGGAAAGTAAAAGTTCCGGAGGCCTTCCATGAAGCCTTCAAGAAATACTGCCAGGGCGGATGGATTGCCGCTTCAGTGGATACAGAAGCCGGGGGGCAGGGGCTGCCGGATTCTGTAGCCCTGGCGGCCGCAGAGATGTTTGTGGGGGCGTCCGTTTCCTTCACTACCTACCCTGGTCTTACTCGTGGCGCCGCCAACCTGATTGAAAGTTTCGGAACACCGGAACAAAAGCAGCTGTATCTGGAGAAAATGTACAGCGGCCAGTGGACCGGCACAATGTGCTTGACCGAACCCCAGGCCGGGAGTGCCGTGGGCGATGTTAAATGCATGGCCAAAAAAGAAGGGGATCATTATTTGATTCAGGGCACGAAGATCTTCATCACCGCCGGCGACCATAACCTGACGGAAAACATTATCCACGCCGTCTTGGCCCGCACGGAAAATGCCCCCCCGGGAGTCAAAGGCTTAAGCCTCTTTATCGTGCCCAAGGTCCGGATCAACCTTGATGGATCCCTGGGAGAACCCAACGATGTAAATTGTGGCGGCATCGAGCACAAGATGGGGCTCAAGGGGTCTTCGACTTGCACCCTGAATTTCGGAGATGACGGGAAGTGTCACGGGTATATTCTCGGGCAGGAGAATCAGGGTATCCAGCTCATGTTCCAGATGATGAACGAAGCCCGTCTGGGCGTGGGCCTGCAGGGTTTTGCCCTGGGGAATCTGGCTTACCTCTATGCCCTGAAATATGCCAAAGAACGCATCCAGGGGGTGGAAATCACGAAGATGAGAGACCCCAACGCCCCCCGAGTGACGATCATTAACCATCCCGATGTACGCCGGATGCTCATGACCATGAAAGCTTATGCCGAAGGTCTACGGGCGCTGATTTACCGCAGCGCCTACTACGCGGATTTGGCCAAGGTGGCCACGGACCCGAAGGAGAAAGAATATTGCGAAAACATGATCGATCTCCTGATCCCTATCGTTAAGGCTTATTCGACAGACATAGCCTTCCGCCTTACCGAATGGGCCATCCAGGTCCACGGGGGGTATGGATACTGTGGCGAATACCCTGTGGAACAGCTCTGCCGGGACGTGAAGATCACTTCCATTTACGAAGGGACCAACGGCATCCAGGCCATGGACTTAGTAGGCCGCAAATTATCCCTGAAAAAAGGAGCCTTAATCATGGGCTGGATGAAAGAAGTCAACGAGTTCGTAGAGAAGCATAAAGCCCATCCAGTTTTTGGGCCGGCGATCGCCCAGCTGGAACAGGCGAAGAATACGCTGGTCAATGTTTCCATGCACTTCGCCAAGGTCGCGGCCGGAGGAGACCCGCTCTACGCGATGCTCCATGCTTGCCCGTACCTGGAACTTTTTGGAGAGGTGGAGCTGGCCTACCTTCTCCTCGACCAGGCGATCATTGCGCAGAATAAACTCCAAGACATCGATAAGAAGGCCGGGGCAACCACGGACGAGGCCAAGGCCAAAGTCATGGAAGAGCAAGCCGAGGCTGCCTTCTACAGCGGCAAGGTCTATACCGCCGAGTTTTTCGTCAACAATATTCTTCCGAAGGTTCAATCTACCGCCACGACTATTCTCAGCGGCAACCGCAGCGCCCTGGCGATTCCAGAGGCGGCGTTTTAACCTTTAACAAGTTTCCTTAATTGGAAGAGGTGGTCTCGTAAAGGAGCCACCTCTTTTTTTATTCTTTATTTTTAATGTTGAGGAATACGCCGCAGATGGTCTTTTTACGGGCTGTCATTTTTGGCTTGCATCAGGGGGAAAAATATTTCTTAATGAAAAGGAAAGAAATCATCACAGGAGTTATTCCATGAAGCTCATAATCTTTTTGTTTCTGACGACTTTATTCTGGGGGATGGCGGCGATCTTCGATAAGTTGGCTCTGGGAAAAACCAGTCCCTTCACCGGAATGATGGTTCGGCAATTCATCCTGACCGGAATCTTGCTCGCCGTCGGCGTTGGCAGCGGCCGGTTGGGGAATTTGGGAACTCTGGACGGGCGTTCCATCGTTCTCTTCGGATTGAGTGGAATCTGCGGAGGTGCGGCGGGGCTTTGGACCTACTACCATGCTCTACGGTTGGGTGGAGCGTCGCTGGTCGTGCCGATTACGGCCACCTATCCATTAATCGCTGTCTTGTTGAGTTGGCTGATTTTACAGGAGAGTCTAACCGTTTCCCGCATCATCGGGACAGCCTTGATCGTTCTGGGGGTGTGGTTGGTCAAATAAAACAGGCGATAGGTAATAGGCTATAGGCTATAGGCGATACACTAACGACTAAAGATTTAGGGCTGCCGACTAATTTTCCCTGGTTTTTTTCTCCGCTGCTTTTTCTTTCTTAATGGACGGCTTTTCCTTTTGCTCCTCGGGAGTCTCCCTTCCTTCGCGATGGGCAGAGGTCAATTTTTTAGTGTAACGGCACTTCGGGTAACTACTGCAAGCGATAAATTGGCCAAACCGCCCTTGGCGATAGACCAGCGGCGAGCCACACTGCTCACAATTCTCGCCGGTAAGGGTGGATGGGGCGGCCTCAGCCCCCTTTCCAGATGGAGCGATCTTCTTCGTGTTTTTACACGTAGGGTAATTGGAACAGGCCAAAAATTTTCCGAAGCGCCCGGTTTTGATGACCATGGAAGCTCCGCATTTCTCGCAGACCTCTGAGCTTATCTCGTCTTGAGCCACTTCAAGCTTCCCCTCTCCGTTGATCAGCATCTTTTTCGTGTTCTTACACTTGGGGTAATTGGAGCAGGCCAGGAATTTTCCGAAGCGTCCCGCCTTGGTGGCCATGGAAGCGCCGCACTTCTCGCAAGTCTCTTGAACGGGTTCTTCCTGGACAATCTCGATCCCTCCGGCCCCATTACGCTGGAACTCTTTGGTATTTTTGCATTGGGGGTAATTGGAACAGGCTAAAAATTGGCCATGCCGACCGAGTTTGATGACCATGGGTGCGCCGCATTTTTCGCAACGCAGCTCCGTGGGGACCCCTTTCCCTTTTATATCCTGCATTTCCACCTTGGCTTTTTCCAGGTCCTTTTGAAAGGGTTCATAAAAATCCTCCAGAGCCTGCACCCAGGGCAACTGTCCTTCTTCCACTTTGTCCAGCTCGTCCTCCATTTGCGCTGTGAATTGCACGTCGAGGATAACCGGGAAATTCTCAACCAATAAATCCGAAACCAGGCATCCCAGTTCCGTGGGGTAGAGCCGGCCTTTCTCCTTGGCGACATATTCCCTTTCCTGAATATTGTCAAGGATTGTGGCATAGGTTGACGGGCGACCGATCCCTTTTTCCTCGAGCTCCTTGATTAAGGTGGCTTCCGTATATCGCGGTGGCGGTTGGGTGAAGTGCTGCTCCGGGATTATGTTGAGGGGTTTTAATCCCTCGCCAATGGAGAGGTCCGGAAGCTTTCCTTCTTCCTGGTCTTCCCTTTCCGAGTTTTCATCGGCGGTTTCGATGTACAGGGTCATAAAGCCCGGGAAGAGCAGGATGGATCCACTGGCGCGGAATAGGTATTTCCCAGCCTGGATATCTACCGAGGTCTGATCGTATACCGCCGGGTTCATCTGGCAGGCTACAAAGCGGTTCCAGATGAGATCATAAAGGGCCAACTGATCTTTATTAAGGAAGGGTCTCAGGGTTTCCGGATTACGAGTCACGGAAGCAGGGCGGATCGCCTCGTGGGCTTCCTGGGCCGTCTTGCGGCTCTTGTAAAAATTAGGTTTCTCGGGTAAATAATCGGGTCCGAATTTTTCGACAATGAACTGGCGCACGTCTTGCACTGCCTCTGGAGAAATGCGTACCGAGTCCGTGCGCATGTACGTAATCAAACCTACCGGGCCTTCTTGCCCAAGCTCGACTCCTTCATACAGCCTTTGAGCCAAAGACATGGTCTTCTTGGCGGTAAAACGCAGCTTACGCCAAGCCTCTTGCTGGAGTTGGCTGGTAATATAGGGTGGAGGGGGGTTTTTTCGGCGTTCTTTCCTTTCGATTTCTTTTACGGAAAAAGAGCAGAGCGACAGGTCTTGGAGGATGGCCTGCGCCTCCTCTTCCTTTTTAATCTCAGCCTTTTTGGAATCGATTCGCGCCAAGGTAGCCTTAAAAGAAGGGGGAAAATTCCCTTCGAGGAGGGCCTGGATTGTCCAGTACTCCTGGGGGACGAAAGACTGTATTTCCTTCTCCCTTTCGCAAAGGAGGCGGACAGCAACGGATTGGACCCGTCCCGCGCTCAAGCCTCGCCGGACTTTGTCCCAGAGAAGAGGACTGATCAGGTATCCTACCAAGCGATCAAGAATGCGGCGGGCTTGTTGAGCTTCGTATTTATCTTTATCCAAACGTTCGGGTTTAAGGATCGCTTCCCGCACGCTGCGGGCGGTAATCTCGTTAAACAGAACCCGGTGAATCTTTTTCGGCGGCCGCTTTAATTCTTCAGCGATATGCCAGGCAATGGCTTCTCCTTCGCGATCGGGATCCGTCGCCAGATAAATGGAATCCACCTTTTCCGCTGCCTTTTTAATCTCTTTCAGAACCTTGATCTTTCCTTTAATGACCTGGTACTGGGGCATAAACCCGTTTTCGATATCAACTCCTAAACGGCTTTCCGGAAGATCTTTAACATGCCCCACCGATGCTTTGATGACATAATCATCTTTAAGGTAATTAGCGATCGTCCGGGCCTTGGCCGGTGATTCGACGATGATCAACGACTTGGACATTCCATCTCCTCTAATTTTTTCACCACAGAGATCACAGCGCGGCATAGCCGCAACCAAAAGAAATCACCCCCTCCCAACCCTCCCCCCTCGAGGGGGAGGGATAGGGTGGGGGGGATTGCTTAATAAAATATTGAGAAATTGCACGTTAGTAGTGCAGAGAACGCAGAGTTATAAATAAAAAGTTCAATTTTTCTTTCAATGTATCTTTAGCCATCTCCATGATTTGCTATAAAAATGAATTTTCGTTACCCAGTGCCTATATAATAAAAAAGCTTGAAACTCGTAACCCGAAACCCGAAACTTTTTTTCTGTTCTTTGTGGCAATCCTATGCTTTGGCGAAGCGCATCCCGGGGAACTGCTTGACGTGCCCGGCAAGTTCGAGGGCCAGGAGGATCGCTGAAATTTTGGCGCTGGAGAGGGCCGTACGAGCGATGATCTGGTCGATATGCAAAGCCCCCTGTTCCAGAGTCAAGTAGACTCTGGACTCTTCTTCCGAGAGTTTCGGCTGCGGGGGCGTTGCGGGAATCGCGGGTCGGGGTATATGATGGATTTCTTCCAAAATGTCTTCGGCCCGAGTGACCAACTTAGCCCCTTCTTTGATTAACCGGTTTGCACCCTCACTCCGGGCGGAATCCACATTTCCGGGAACCGCATAAACATCCCGCCCCTGATCCAGGGCGAACCGGGCCGTGATCAAAGAGCCGCTGCGCAGTGTGGCTTCTACTACGGCCACTCCCAGAGACAGCCCGCTGATTACCCGGTTACGAATAGGAAAATGGTCGCTATCGGGTGGTGTTCCCAGCGGAAACTCGGAGATAACGGCTCCCTGAGCAGCTACCCTTGCAAACAAATCACGGTTTTCAGGCGGATAAATTATGTCCACTCCGCAACCTAACACCCCAATGGTCCTGCCGCCAGCTGCGAGAGCGCCCTGGTGCGCACAAGAATCGACCCCCCTGGCCAAGCCACTGACCACGGTTACCCCCTTTCTACTCAAGCCCATGGAAATTCGCTCTGCGGCTAATTGGCCATAAGTTGTGGGGTTACGGGAGCCTACGACCGCCACCGCTATTGGGTCTTGCGGAATCAGAGATCCCAGAACGTAGAGCAGGGGTGGAGGATCATATATTTGTTTCAGATTCACCGGATATTCTTCATCCTCCCAAGTTACCAGTTTTGCGCCATTCTTTTCCGAGAGGCGAAGCTCCTTTTCCACCGTGTGCTTCCAATCGAATCTCTTGAGCGAGGCGACAACCTTCGCGCCCATCCCTTCTACCCGCTTCAGATCTTTCGGAGAAGCTCTAAAGACTCCTTCAGGGCTGCCAAAAGCTTGAGTTAAGCGCTTGAAAAGAACGCTGCCCACACCCGGAGCCATCGTTAAACCTACCCAATGATAAAGGTCTTTCAACGATCCTCTCCTGTCTCCTGAACCCAACAAAAAAGGGATTATGGACTCTGCGGACCCACAATCCCTAAGTCTTCTTACCTTGAACCACCCGGCCCTCCGGGTTGGCCCTATAAATACGAGGGTTCACTCTGAGCCAGATACAGCTTGATCGCCAATGTGAATAGCTTGGGACGAGAGGGTGATGAAGGCAGTGGAAGTTTCCTCCTGCACAGAAACCACTACCGCTTCCCCTACCTGGTTCAGGGGTAACTGGGTTTTATCCTCTTTCAGGCTTTCTTCAGGATAGTTGCCAATTTGATAAATTTTGAAAAGAGCCCCCACTACTACCCCGTCTTGACTTCCCCGGTCGATGAAGACAAATTCATTGGTCGTGATGTTCTCTACACCCTCTTGAGAGGAAATCACCCTCCCTTCGATTTTTTTAAAAGTGCGGATGGGTACAGCCTCGGGGACGACCGGGGTAGGAGCAAGGATATAATCTCCACGGAAGATCGGTCGATTGGACTCATGAATCTTGGCGGTCACGATATGATCTTGACCTTCCAGGATGACCAGTTTCCCTGGACTCACTACCAGGTGCCCAATTTTTTCTTTGGTTATAGGATGACTTATGGCTTGCCCCAGGTGCATGATGCTAAACCGATCGCCGGGCTTTACTTTTTTCCCCGGCTGTAAACGGATGTAAACAACTTCCCCTTTGCTCAGGTTGACCACTGCCTCTTTGGTCCCCACGATCGTTCCCCACGATGGAACTGGTTTCGAGGTGATGAAGCCGACCGATTGCATCTGATCACGGAGTGTTTGCTCCGAGGGTTCCAAGGCCTGGCCCGCTTGCGCTCGACTTTCTGTTGATTCTCCGAAGATTAACAGGCCCAGGAGAATGACCAATCCTGAACTCAGGGTCATTTTCATCTGCCGCATTACCCACCTCCGGATTTTTTAAATTGGCCAGAAAAGTTCCCGCAAGATCCCTGCCTTTATAGTTTTTTTAAAATACCTTCCGGCTCCTCTTTTTGTCAAGTCTATTTTTCTCTATTTTTCTCTTGCCTTTCCCTTGCCGCCTCACTTTTACATTATTATTTTCGAGTCCAAGGAGGCAGGAAAATGCTTTGTTTGGCGGGGAATGAATAGGGTTCAAGAAATCAAGGGTTCTTGTGTTCCCGGATAAGGGGAAAAACAAAGGAAATTGCTGGATTTCTGGAAATTCGGTAAATAAGGAATTTAAGTTTGACTTTCGAGGTGGGAATGATACAATAGCGCCGATTTGGGGCGGCCAGTAACGGAGGGAAACGAACCCGCCCGGGTTGCGACCCAATCTCCATTGGGAGATGACGAATGGGGAAAGGAGTGGATTAATGAATTTTGAACTTAGTGAAGAACAAAAGATGATTCAAGAGATGGCCCGCGATTTTGCTGAAAATGAAATCAAACCCAAGGCCCCTGAATTGGACAAAACGGAACGTCATCCGGCGGAAATCGTACAGAAAATGGCCGAGTTGAACCTCCTGGGCATTGCCATCCCGGATGTTTACGGCGGTGGGGGGGCCGATATTGTCAGTTACGTAGTAGCCCTGGAGGAAATATCCCGGGGTTGCGCCAGCGTGGGAGTGATCATGTCGGTTAATAACTCCCTGGTCTGCGATCCCATTTACACTTTTGGGACAGAAGAGCAGAAAAAAAAGTATCTTACACCCTTAGCTGCGGGGAAAAAACTGGGATGTTTCGGCTTGACCGAACCCGAAGCCGGATCCGATGCGGCCGCCCAGAAGACTACGGCTGTGCTCCACGGAGATGAATGGGTAATCAACGGCAAGAAAAACTTTATCACCAATGGCAACGTGGCGGACTATTGCGTACTCATGGCCATGACCGATAAGAGCAAAGGATACAAGGGGATCAGTTGCTTTATCGTGGATTGTAAGGCTCCGGGATTTTCTGTGGGAGTGGTGGAAAAGAAGTTGGGGATCAAAGCTTCTGGAACTGCCGAATTAATCTTTGAAGATTATCGCCTTCCTAAAGAAAACCTCGTTGGCCAGGTAGGCCAGGGGTTTTACGTGGCCATGAACACGTTAGACGGAGGCCGCATCGGCATCGCTTCCCAGGCTCTGGGTATTGCCCGCGCTGCCCTGGAAGCAGCCACTGAATACTCCAAGACCCGGGTGCAGTTCGGGAAACCCATCTCTCAGTTTCAGGCCATCCAGTGGATGATCGCCGACATGGCCACCGAGCTGGATGCTGCCCGGTTGTTGACGCTTCGGGCGGCCTTTTTGAAAGATCACAAAATGCGCTACGAGAAGGAAGCGGCCATGGCCAAGTTATATGCTTCCGAAGCAGCCAGCCGCATTACCACCAAGGCCATCCAGATTCATGGGGGATACGGATACATTCAAGAATACAACGTGGAAAGACATTTCCGCGATGCCCGGATCACGGAGCTTTATGAAGGAACCTCCGAAGTTATGAGGTTGGTCATATCGAGCAATATTCTGAAGGGGAGATAATGAACAATAGCGTAAATCGTGAGTTGTGAGTAGAGAGTTGTGAGTTGGAAAAAAGATGAAAATCCTACTCCCAACTCCCACCTCACAACTTACGGAAAGGAAGAGGTTTCCGATGATTAAGACCAAAGAAGATTACATCAACAGCCTGAAAAAATTAAACCACGTAGTTTATTATAAGGGGAAAAGGGTTCAGGACCTTACTACCCACCCTGCTTTTTTGCCCCACATCAACGCGGCGGGCAAGACCTACGAACTGGCCCTGATGCCGGAGCATGAAGATCTGATGACGGCCACCTCACACCTGACCGGAAAGAAAATCAATCGTTTTACCCACATTCACCAGAGCCGGGACGAACTGATCAAGAAGGTTCAGATGCTGCGCCTGATTTCCCACGAGACCGGAAGTTGTTTTCAGCGTTGCGTGGGGTTCGATGCCATGAACGCTCTCTACAGTACCACTTACGAGATTGATGAAAAATACGGGATATCCTACCACCAACGACTCAGGAAGTTCATCGAATATATCCAGGAAAACAATTTTATGGTTGTGGGTTCGATGACCGATCCCAAGGGTGACCGTTCCAAAAGCCCCAGCCAACAGGCTGACCCTGATCTTTTTACGCATGTAGTGGAAAAGAAGGAAGAGGGGATCGTTCTTCGCGGAGCCAAAGCCCATCAAACGGGGGCCGTCAACTCCCACGAGATGCTCATCATGCCGACGCAGGCGCTCCGGCCGGAAGATAAAGACTATGCGGTGGCCTGCGCGGTTCCGGTGAATGCACCCGGGGTGACCATGATTTTCGGCCGGCAGACCAACGAGGAGAGAAAATTTGAAGAAGGAGGAATTGACGCCGGCAATCCGGAGTTTGGCCTGGTAGGCGGGGAAGCGCTAATCGTTTTGGAAAATGTCTTCGTTCCCTGGGAGAGGGTCTTCATGTGCGGCGAAGTGGAATTTGCCGGCCCGCTGGTGGAACGTTTTGCTTCCCTGCATCGACAGAATTATGGCGGATGCAAAGGCGGATTAGCCGACGTGCTGGTGGGGGCCAGCGCCCTGGCGGCCGATTACCAGGGGACTTCCCAGGCTTCCCACGTGCGCGATAAACTGGCGGAAATGACCCACCTGGCGGAAACGATTTATACCGGAAGCATCGCCTGCTCGGCCATGGGGCATAAAATGAAAGCGGGGAACTGGGAACCGGATACCCTTCTGGCGAACACCACCAAATATAATGTTACCAAGAATGTTTATGAAGTGGCCCGGCTGGCCCATGATATCGCCGGGGGGATCATTGCCACCATGCCCTTCGCAGATGATTTAAAGAATCCGGAGGTAGCGAAATATGTGGAGAAATATTTGAAGGGAGTGGCCAATGTTTCTACTGAAGACCGCATCCGCCTGCTCCGCCTCATCGAGAATATGACCGGCGGGACGGCCCTGGCCGAATCCATGCATGGAGCCGGTTCTCCCCAGGCTCAAAAAGTGATGTACATGCGCTCAGGGAATTGGGAGCAAAAAAAGAAGATGGCCAAGAAACTGGCTAAGATATCAGAAAAAGGATAAAAAAATATTAACCGCAGAGGACGCAAAGATGAAAAAGATGACGCTATGCGCATAGCGCCAAGCGCTTAGCGGTTCTCGGCGTGCTCTGCGGTGAACAAAAAAACGGAGGGAAAAAGATGAGAGAAGTCGTCATTGTCAGCGCTGCCCGCACGCCGGTGGGAACTTTCGGAGAGACTCTTAAAGATATCCCGGCTGTAGAACTGGGGAAGATTGCGGTGGAAGAAGCTTGCCAACGGGCTAAGATCAAGCCGGAACAGGTCGAAGAGGTCATCCTGGGCAATGTGTTAACGGCGGGACAGGGGCAGAATCCGGCACGGCAGGTGCTCATCCGCTCGGGGATTCCGCGGGAAATTCCGGCCACCACTATCAACAAGGTTTGTGCGTCGGGCCTGAAATCCGTCATGATGGCCGCCCAGGCGATTAAAGCGGGTGACGCAGATATTATCGTGGCCGGAGGGATTGAGTCCATGAGCCAAACTCCTTTTTTACTTCCGGGGGCGCGCTGGGGGTACCGGATGAACGATGGGCCTCTGGTGGACGGAATGATCCATGACGGCTTGCTGGACATCTTCAACCGCTATCATATGGGGGTCACCGCCGAAAACGTAGCCGAGAAATTCGGCGTTTCCCGGCAAGACCAGGATGTCCTGGCCCTCGGCAGCCAGCAGAAAGCGGGAAAGGCAATCAAGGAGGGAAGATTCAAGGACGAAATCGTTCCCGTGTCCATCGCTCAGAAAAAAGGGAACCCCATTCTTTTTGATACCGACGAGCACCCCCGGCCGAATACAACCTGGGAGGCTCTGACTGGACTTCGGCCTGTCTTCAAGAAGGACGGAACTGTAACGGCGGGCAATGCCTCGGGGATCAACGACGGAGCAGCAGCCCTGGTCGTCATGTCAGCGGAAAAAGTCAAGACCCTGGGGCTGGAACCCATAGCCCGGATTAAAGCCTACGCCACGGCCGGTGTGCCTCCCGAGATTATGGGCATAGGTCCGGTTCCGGCCAGCCAGAAAGCCCTGGCCCAAGCCGGGTTGACCGTGAAAGACCTGGACCTGGTTGAAGCCAACGAAGCCTTTGCCGCCCAGGCGGTCTATGTCAACCGAACGATGGGGTGGGACCTGGAGAAGGTGAACGTTAACGGAGGAGCGATTGCCCTCGGCCATCCCATTGGAGCCAGCGGAGCGCGTATTCTCATTACCCTGCTCTTTGAGATGAACAAGCGCCGGGCTCGTTATGGGCTGGCCACTCTTTGTGTCGGCGGAGGCATGGGGGGGGCAATGGTTGTCGAAAGAATCTAAAGGATAAGTTGCGAGTTGCGGGTTTAAAGTTTTAAATTAGCCACAGAGGACACAGAGATCACAGAGTTTTAAAACCATGATTAAAAAAAAGTGAAGAATACATGTTAAGTGCTAAAAGTTTCTAAAGTGACCCCGCCGCAGGCGGGACTAAAGTTGAAAAAAGGAAATTCCTATTCTATCGAGTTAAATCCGCGAAGCATGGGACCAAAACCCGTAACTCGAAACCCGAAACTTATTGATGCGCAACATCAAACTCGTAATTGAATATGACGGCACGAATTATCATGGGTGGCAGGTACAGCCGAATGCCTTAACGATCCAAGAGGTCATTGAAAATAAAATCGAGATCATAACCCAGCAACGGGTTCGCCTGATTGCTTCTGGAAGGACGGATACCGGGGTTCACGCGCTGGGTCAGGTGGCCAGTTTCCAGACTTCTTCTCCCATCCCGGTGGATGGTTTGCGCCGCGGGCTTAATAGCCTTCTTCCTGCCGACATCATTGTTAAATCAGCCCAGGAAGTGGATGAATATTTTCATCCCCAATTCGGGGCCAAGCGAAAAACCTACCGCTATGTCATCCTCAATCGCGAACTTCCTTCAGCCGTTTACCGCAATTATTCCTGGCATCTTTCCCAGCCTCTGGATGTTGCCGCCATGCGGGATGCTTCCAGAAATTTAATCGGCAGGCAGAATTTTTCTTCTTTCCAGGCTGCCGATCCAGAACCCCTTGACCCGGTACGGGAGGTTTTTAGGGCTGAATGGTCTGTAGAGAAACAGATTTTCTTCTGCTTCACCATCGCAGCCGATGGATTTTTGAAACATATGGTACGCAACATCGTGGGAACGCTGGTGGAGGTGGGCCAAGGGAAGATCTCCCGAGAAGAATTTCAGAGAATCCTTGGCGCCAAGGACCGGCGTCAGGCTGGCATGACGGCTCCGCCTCAAGGACTTTTCTTGCTGGAAGTAAAATATTGAGCAGGGAAATATTGCCATCTTCCTTCCTTGATGCTATAAAAGTTTTAAATCTTTTTACTTCTTTTTAATTTTTCCTTTTCAACTCTGCGGTCTCCGCGGCCTCCGCGGTGCATGAAGTTATAAATTCTTAGAGGAGGGAACAAATGAGCCTAAGCGATGTTAAACGGTATGACCGGGAATACGTCATGCATTCCTGGAGCGTACAATCGGCCCTGGATCCTTTGGCCATCTCTAAAACCCAAGGAGTTTACATGTGGGATGAAAACGGGAAACGCTATGTAGATATGACATCCCAACTGATGAACCAAAACATCGGCCACCAGCACCCTAAGGTTGTAGAAGCCATCAGGAATCAGGCCGAGAAGGTCTGCTTTGTTGCACCCGGCTTGGCCTACGAGTCCCGATCCTTCCTGGGAAAGGCTTTGGCGGAAGTCACTCCCGGTGACCTGAAAAAATTCTTTTTTACTCTCGGCGGGGCCGACGCCAACGAAAATGCCGTAAAAATGGCCCGGGCCTACACCAAGAAATGGAAAATCGTCACCCGCTACCGTTCCTATCACGGGGCTACTTATGGGGCCATTGCCTTATCGGGAGATCCGCGGCGACCGCCCGTTGAACCCGCCATGCCCGGGGTGGTTCGGGTCTTCGATCCTTATTGTTACCGATGTTCATTCGGGCTTACTTACCCTTCATGCGATCTTCGTTGCGCGGCATCCGTGGCCGAAGTCATGCAGTACGAAACGCCGGAGACCGTGGCGGCCGTCCTGGTGGAGACGGTGGTGGGCAGTAATGGTCTCATCGTTCCCCCCGATGGGTACATGCAGCGACTGCGGGAGATCTGCACGCAAAACGGGGTGCTGCTGATTGCCGATGAAGTCATGTGTGGATTTGGGCGAACGGGAAAGTGGTTTGGCGTGGACCATTGGAAGGTAATCCCGGATATGATTACGATGGCCAAAGGTTTGACTTCAGGATATGTGCCTCTGGGCGCCGTGGCCCTTTCCAAAAAAATTACGGATGTATTAGACAAGCAGATGCTTTACGCAGGCCTAACCTACAATGCCCACCCTCTGGCCTGCGGCGCTGCCATCGCCACCTTGCAAGTATACAAAGAAGATAGATTGATAGAGAACACCGTGGCCATGGGCGAAGTAGTCCGCCGAGAGCTGGAGGCCTTAAAAGCCAAACACAGGTGTGTAGGAGATGTCCGCGGGATTGGCCTTTTTTGGGCCATCGAGCTGGTCAAAGATAAAAAAACCCGTGAACCCCTGGTAAAGTGGAACGCCATGGGGGCGGAGGCGGCTATCAGCCGGGAGATCAACAAACGTTTGCTGGAAGGAGGCGTTTATACCACCGTGCGCTGGAATTTCTTATTCATTGCCCCTCCTCTTTGCATCAAGGAGGAAGAACTTCGAGAGGGATTAAGGGTGATCGATAAAGTGTTGGAGTATGCGGATTCGCAGGCCGGGTAAAAAAGTGATCAGTAATCAGTGAGCAGTGATCAGTAAAGAAAAAGTTTGAGCTGATAGCTGAACGCTATAAGGAAAAGAAGGGTTGGATGAAGACCAAGAACGGGAAAACACACTCATGGCCCAAGGAAATGATTGCTGAGGTCATCCTCTGGGGTGGAAATATCCTTACCATGGACTCCAGGAAGCCGCAAGCCCAGGCTGTAGCCATTAAAGGTGGCTGGTTTTTAAAGGTGGGAAGGGATGTAGAAATCAAAGCGCTTGCCGGAGGAAAGACCAAAACCATTGCCCTCAAAGGACGGACGGTTACGCCGGGGTTTATCGATGCCCATCAACATTTGTCCCAGGTGGGAACAAACCTCCTGCAAATTGATTGCAACCCGAAACTCTGTAAGTCAATTACTCATATCCAGCGGGTAGTCCAGAAGGAAGCCGAACGCAAGCCGCCGGGAGAGTGGATCCGGGGCGTGGGCTACGATGACACCAAAACAAATGACCAACGCATTTTGAACCGCTGGGATCTTGATGAAGTTTCTCCTGACCACCCGGTGTTTATCCAACACGTGAGCGGCCACTGGGGGGTAACGAATAGCAAAGGGTTGCAAGCCGGGGGCGTTGACGAAGATTCCCCCGATCCGAAAGGAGGAGCCTACGGACGCGATCCTCAAACCGAGAAGTTGAATGGTATCCTTTATGAGCAGGCGGAGTTTGCCTATATTTTTGAGGGTATGACCGGCCACCCTCCGATCATTCCTCCCTTTTCTTTGCAGGATCGAATAAAAGGTTTACGCATCGCCTGTGACCAATACCTGGCTGCGGGAATTACCAGCGTAAACGATGCCTTGGTTTCGGCGATGACCCTGGATACCTACCAGGAAGTATGGAAAAACAGGGAACTCAGATTGCGCGTCTATATGCTCATCACCTATGAATATCTTCCTCACCTCCAGGCCCTGCGCCTGAAGACAGGCTTTGGGGATGAATGGCTGAAGATTGGCGGGATCAAGATCATTGCCGATGGGGCCATTGCCGGCCGCACGGCCTTCCTCTCTGCACCGTACGTTGGAACCCAGAAAAAGGGGATTCTGGTCGCGGAATCCGCGGAGGCCTTGCATGCATCCATCCTGAGGGGTCATCAGGCCGGATTCCAGGTCTGTGTTCATGCCAACGGGGATCGAGCCATTGAGATGACCCTGGATGGGTTTGAAAAAGCCCTGAGTCAATATCCCCGCAAAGACCACCGCCACCGCCTGGAACACTGCACGGTGGTGAACCGGGAAATCCTGAAGCGCATGAAGAAACTCAAACTTTTGGCCGTCCCCTTTGGCTCCTATATCCACCACCACGGGGAAAAGATGATTCCTCATTATGGCCGGGAACGGGTGGAAATGATGTTCGCCCACCGTTCTTTCCTGGATTACGGCATCCCGGTCTCTGGGAGCTCGGATAATCCCTGTGGGCCTTATGAGCCGCTTCTGGGAATCCAAAGCTGCGTCACCCGTAAGAGTGCGACCGGAGAAGTATTGGGAGCCAAGCAGAGGACTTCTGTTGATGAAGCCATCTATCTTTACACCATGGCCTCGGCCTATGCCTCTTTCGAGGAACATCTCAAAGGGTCGATTACTCCCGGGAAAGTGGCTGATCTGGTTGTTTTGGGCGAGGATCCGCGGCGGGTGAACCCCGATGAGATTAAGGACATCCCTGTGGAGATGACCATGGTCGGGGGAAGAATAGAATATAGAAAAGCGTGAGGCACAAGGCAACAGGCTTTAGGCTATAGGCAATGGGTAATAGGCCAAAGGCAATGACCAATGACTTAATGACTATTTTTTTAAGGAGGAAATTTAAAGATGATTAAACAAGCGCATTGGAAAAAATGGGGCGGACTCTCTCTGATCTTTTTTGGCCTGATCCTTTGGGGAATCTTATCTTCCGAGGCCCTGGCGCAAAAACCAATTTACGGCGGGATACTGACCATTGCCCTCTCGGCTGAGCCTCCGGGATTGGATCCGACCACAAGCCCGGCGGCCACGATCAAGCGAGTGGTCCACTACAACATGCTGGAGAGTCTGCTCAAGGTTGACCGCCATGGAAAAGTCGTCCCCGGCCTGGCGAAAAGTTACAACATTTCTAAGGAGGGAAGAGAATACACCTTCAATCTGAACCAAGGGATCAAGTTTCATGATGGGAACCCCTGCACAGCCGAAGACGTGAAATTTTCTTTCGAAAGACTTTTAGACCCCAAGACGGCCGCAGTCAATCGGAAATATTACGTGGGGGTTGAATCCATCCAGGTCGTCAATCCTTTGACCGTAAAGTTCAGCGTGAAAAAATTCGATTCTAATTTTCTTTTTAATTTAGCACGGGGCGATGCCGTGATTGTTTCCCGGCAAGCCATAGATCGTCTGAAAAGCCAGCCCGTCGGGACTGGCCCTTTCCGATTTGTCGAATGGAAGCGAGGAGACAGCGTGGTTATGGTCAGGAACCCCGACTATTACATCAAAGGAATTCCTTACCTGGACAAGGTAGTTTTTAAATTCATTCCTGATCCCAGTGCGCAGTTGGCTGCTCTCCGTGCGGGGGATGTGGATGTACTTGCTTATGACCTGAGTCCGGAAAATGCTCCTATGCTGGAGAAGGATCCGCGTTTTAAAGTGCTTAAGGGTCACACCACCACGGACGTTATCATGGCCATCAACAACTCCCGGAAACCTTTCAATGACCCGCGGGTTCGCCAGGCCGTAACCCTGGCCATCGACCGGAAGGCGGTCATCGAGGGGGCCGTGGCTGGGTATGGATCTCCCATCGGCAGTCATATGGATCCCACCAATCCTTATTATATAGACCTTTCAGGGCTCTATCCTTACAATCTGGAGAAAGCTAAAAAGCTCTTGGCCGAGGCAGGTTATCCCAACGGATTCGAAGCGGTACTTAAACTTCCCGAGCCTTATGCCTATGCGCGGAGATCGGGAGAGATCATCGCGGATCAACTTTCCAAAGTAGGGATCAAATTGACCATTGAAGTCATTCAATGGGGGCAATGGATCGACCGGATTTTCAAGAATGCCGAATATGATTTGACGGTCATTGGCCATGCCGAACCATTCGACATCGAAATCTATGGTAGGCCTAATTACTACTTCCGGTACAACAGCTCTAAGTTCCAGGAGCTCATGAAAAAGGCGGAAGGGGAAATGAACGAGCAGGCCCGGAAGAAGATCTACGAGCAGGCTCAGCGATTACTAGCCGATGATTTCGTTAATGTGTACCTGTTCATCTACCCGGCTTTGCCGGCGATGAAAAAAGAGGTAATGAACTGGTGGAAAGATTATCCCACGATTGCCGCGGACGCCACGGAAGTTTACCTCCAGAGATAAAGAATAATGGGACGCAGATCAACGCAGAAAAAACGGATATGAAATAGAAAAGAAAATAAAGATTTTAATACAAACGTCTTAAATGAAGTTACATTACCCCCACCCTAACCCTCCCCCCTTGAGGGGGAGGGAGGGGTGGGGGGGAAAATGATTTATTTCGTTTGTATTAGTATCTGCGGTTATCTGTGTAAATCTGTGTCCAATGAATTCCTATGTTCGCTTTTTTATGCAAACGCATCCTCATTTTGATCGCCACTCTTCTCTTAGTTTCCGGGATGATCTTCATCGTCCTCCAGGTCATCCCGGGAGACCCGGCCCAGATCATTTTGGGCATTCAGGCCACCCCCGAAAATTTGCAGGAGCTACGCCATAAATTGGGACTGGACCAGCCCCTTGCCGTGCAGTACTGGAATTGGCTAAGCGCTTTGGTCCGGGGGGATTTTGGCCGGTCGATTACCTATGAAGTCCCCATCAGCACCTTGATCGCCTCGCGCTTGCCAGTAACCATTCCCCTGGCCATCCTGGCTATATTTTTCGCCGTCATCTTCTCCATCCCTCTGGGAATTTATGCGGCCGTCCACCGCAACCAACCCGGGGATTACGGGGTCATGATTTTTTCCCAGATTGGACTTGCTATACCAGCCTTCTGGGCCGGGATCCTTTTTATCCTATTCTTTGCCGTTCATTTGCAATGGTTTTCGGCAGGGGGGGTCAAATCCTGGATGGAAACGCCGCTGGGGGCGTTGAAGTCTCTTCTCCTCCCGGCTCTTTCCCTCGGTCTTATCCGCGCTGCGGTGCTGGCCCGTCTCACCCGTTCCTGCATGCTGGAGGCCCTCGGGGAAGATTACATCCGTACCGCCCGCTCCAAAGGCCTGGCAGAAACAATGGTTGTTTACAAACATGCCCTGCGCAACGCTTTAATTCCAGTGGTAACCATTGTCGGCCTGCAGATGGGGGAACTTTTAGCCGGAGCCATCGTGATCGAGAATGTCTTCAATTTACCCGGACTGGGCCGGTTGATTTTTCTGGCCATCGGTCAGCGGGACTTGCCTGTGGTTCAGGGGGTAAGCTTGCTGATTGCTTTCTTCATCGTAATGGTGAACTTCGGAGTGGACGTGATTTATGGGGTCGTTGACCCGCGCCTACGGGTTGGGGAACGCAAGGAGATAAGGATTTGAAGCGGGGGTGGCGAAGCGTAAATTTAATTCTGGGGGTAATTCTGGTCATGGCTATCGTAGTCATGGCCTTCCTCAGCATTGCTTACACTCCCCATGATCCCAATCGTATGAACATTGCGCAACGGTTCCAATCTCCCGGCTCTGCCCACCTTTTAGGCACGGACCAATACGGCCGGGACATCTTAAGCCGGGTGATGAAAGGAGCGGTAAACTCCCTCATCGTCGGTTGGGTGGCTGTGGGAATCGGCATGGGGTTTGGAGTTTTACTGGGCTCTCTGGCCGCTTTTTGGCGAGGCTGGAAAGACGAAGGAGTGATGCGGCTGGTCGATGCTTTGTATGGTTTTCCAGCCGTTCTCAGCGCCATATTGATTACTTCAATCTTTGGGCCCGGAATCATTAACAGCATGGTGGCCATTGGGATATTCAATATCCCAATTTTCGCCCGTCTCACCCGGGGGGCCTCCCTTTCGATGTGGCAAAGAGATTTCGTAACTTCAGCCCGGGCCGTCGGGCAAAGTAACCAGGCGATCATCTGGCACACCATTTTACCGAATATTCTTTCTCCGTTGATCGTACAGGGAACGGTGCAGTTGGCCATCGCCATTCTGGCGGAGGCGGCGCTGAGTTACCTCGGCCTGGGAACCCAACCCCCCCATGCCAGCTGGGGTAGAATGCTGAGCGAAGCCCAAACCTTCATGGAGATTTCTCCGTGGCTGGCCATATTCCCTGGCCTGGCCATAGCCTGGGCCGTGCTGGGTTTCAACCTGCTCGGCGATGGGTTAAGGGATCTGCTGGATCCGAAATTGACCGAGGCGAGGCCATAAAGGGGGAAATCCCGCCTTGGGCGGGACTCCTCCCCTTGGAAAAGGGAGGCGGGGAGGGATTTAAGAAGGTTATTTCAAAAAGCTAAATAAAATTAGGATTTGATCAGACAGGCAGTGTCAGGGAAGGTCGGGGTTGAAGATTAGCACCTACAAGTCAATAGTAGGAATCATATTAAGGAATTAAAGATTACGGGATGGAAGTGAGTATAACGCTGCGCTTCAGGCGCGCCCGGAAGCCGGAGCGCAGCGGAGGCTGTAGGGCGTCGCCTGCAAGCGTTTGTTGAACAATGGATTGAAACGACTTTTTAAGTCGTCTCAATCCTTATTGGTTAGGCGCGGACTCGGTCAGCAGGGCACGGAGTTGCTTCGTAATTGGAGTCCGACCCTGGTTTTTTTGGGCCGTGTCAATCGGCCGCATTTCCTATCGCAAGCGTTCAACCCCGCACTGCACCCGGAGGGCGCCGAGCCTCTGCAGGTCCTGCACACCCGTCGACCCGGTCGCCATCTCGAACGGGTGGTCGTACGTCAGCTTGGCGTGCGCGTGCTCGAAGTCGTAGTCAAGCTGGACGCTGGAACCCCAGTGCTGCAGGTGCACGCCGACCAGTTGCTTCGGCAGCATGTAGATCTTGAGTTTTTTGGCCTGCGCCAGGTGACTCAGGTAGGCGTCTATCTGCACCCTCACGAGCAGCGCGCCGTTCGCGAAGATCTTGCGCACCGCCGCCTTGGTAATCAGGTACGCGTGTGTGCCCTGGAACAGCCATATGTCCAGGTGCGTCGTGTGCTTGGTGACCATGCTGGGCCGGGGGGTGCGGCAGCCCAAGAGCAGGATGTCCCAGCCGGTCGGCACGCCCTCCAGCGCGTTCTGCACGGAGGCCACGAGGCGCCTGGGCAGCCTCGCGTCGTCCTCCATCACCAAGTATTGCTGGCTTTCGGGGGCAGCGCTATCGTACCGGATGTCGAGCCAGGTGCACAGGTGGCTGAGCGCACACCCCAGGGCACCCTTCGACGGCAACTCGGCGTGCGTCTGGCGGAACCCACGGCGTTCGACGGCGGCGAGCGTGGCCAGCGCCGGCGTGTACACCAAGGCCCGGGCCTGCGGCCAGACGCACGCGGCGTCGACCGCTCGGAACCGGCGCAGCTCTGCGGCGCTCAGATCGCTGCGGTCGAACCACTTCAGGAACGACTGCAGGCGAGCGGGGTGGCGTTCCAGGTTGATCACGTAGCAGATCATCCGTCGGTTGGTCCCTTCCAGATACGCCAGGTACTGGGTCGTGAGTAGCCATGGAGCACGAACAAACGCTAAGCCGGAAGCCCTTCCATAACAAAGGGCAAGGAACGTCTCGGCCATTCGAACGCTCTTGTGCCACATCGCGGTCAGGAGTACACCCCCCGGAGCAGCTGAGAGGAACCCGATGTGATCCTGCGCGATGAGGAACGACACCTCCTCCTTTTGAGAGCCTTTCGCCGTAGGCGCCTAAAAATTATTAGATTGATCCGTATAAGATGCGAATCACTGGTTTCCGATCCGTATAACCTGCCGTTGAAACGGCGAACACTACTGCGATAGTATTATAAAATTCAACTATTTGTGTCTCCTGATACTTATTATCACAGCGTCTTATACGGATCGGCATAAACACCTTGTTGAATATACGAAAAGGGAAGTAGTATGTCAAGAAAAGAAGACCATCGATGATTACCGATTCAAATCAAGTATGTTTCGTTAAAATGACTGGTCGAAGACTTCAGGAAGAAGTTATTGCGTGACTCGACAGTGTTTGTAGCATCAAATCCTGACTTTCACATATTAAAGGGCGTGGGGCGTTGTGGGATGAATGTTTAACGCAAACGATGATCGCCACCATCATGATGATGGCAGCGGCGAAGATGATGGAGATGATCGTCATCACCACCACCAGGGGGAGATACCGCCAAACATAAATCCAGCACCTCTCTCATCTCCGCCGCCGTAACCGGCAAAATCGACGTCCGAGAAGAAAAATTGGATTGACTCCCTAAACCGGTTGTGTAAAAATATCGGCAAAAATTAATAAGTGCCGAGGAAATTACACAAACATGCCTAAAGAAGTTTCTCAAGTATTTGATAAAATTATAAAAATCGCAAAACGTTCTGGTGTCATTCGAATTCGGGACCTCATTGCTCATGGTATCCATCCCGAGTATGCCCGGCGGTTCTGCAATCAAGGGCTTCTCATTCGCTCCGGCCGAGGGCTTTACGTCCCTTCTGACCTGGACCTTACGGAGAACCATACTCTTGCCGAAGCAAGCAAACGCGTCCCCAGCGCGGTCGTCTCTCTGCTGACTGCGCTCCGTTTCCATAATCTGGGCACCCAGATACCTCATCAGGTCTGGATGGCGATTGATCGCAAGGCAACCCTTCCCAAGGTTGACTACCCGCCGCTTCGTTTCGTGCGTTTTTCCGGCCAAGCACTAAAAGAGGGCATCGAAATAAGGAAAATCGAAGGGGTGGAGGTCAAAGTTTACAATCCGCCCAAAACCGTGGCGGATTGCTTCAAGTACAGGAATAAGATTGGGCTGGACGTAGCTCTCGAAGCTCTGCGGGAATGCTGGCGGGAGCGGCGCTGTACCATGGATCAGCTCTGGTATTACGCTAAAGTCTGCCGTGTGTCCAACGTCATGCGGCCATACCTGGAGTCTCTGACTTGAGCAGAAGTAAACCCCGCAACATGGCAGTTTCGGTTCGTCAGCGACTCTTTGACCTGGCAAGGCAAAAGGACGAGCCGTTTGATCTCGTCCTGGTCCGCTTTGCTCTAGAAAGACTTTTATACCGAATCTGCCAATCGCCATGGCATAAGAATTTTTTGATGAAAGGGGCCATGCTATTTTCGGTCTGGCTCGATAAGCCACACCGTCCAACGAGAGACCTCGACCTTATGGGGTATGGAGCAAACGATATTGAATCCCTGGAGAAAATATTCCGGTCCCTTTGTTCCGTCGAAGTGGAAGAAGACGGGGTTACGTTTCTTTCAGAATCAGTCCGTGGCCTGCAAATCAGGGATAACAATGAATATCAAGGGGTCCGTATCCAGTTAAAAGGTTTCCTCGCTGGGGCAGCCATACCGATCCAAGTGGATATTGGCTTTGGCGATGTTGTTACCCCGTTCCAGAGGAAATATCATTCCCATCGTTATTAGAATTTCCGCCTCCCAAGATAAGGGCCTATACGAAATACACTGTGGTTTCGGAAAAACTACAAGCCATGGTCATGCTGGGCTTGGCCAACAGCCGAATGAAGGATTTTTTTGATATCTGGATTTTGGCCAGAGAGTGCGAATTTGACGGGTTAATCTTAGGAGAAGCGATCAGGGCCACATTTGACAGGCGCAGCACGAAACTTAACGCTGAAATACCGCAATCGTTAACCGAAACATTTTCTGCCGATCCTGTTAAGAGTAGACAGTGGTATGCTTTTACCAGCAAGAATCTGCGAAAAAGAGAAGATAAAGGGCTTTCGGAGATTGTAGGTTTCTTGAAAGGTTTTCTGGAGGCGCCACTTATGGCGGCCGGAAAAGGGGAAAAATTTAATTTTATTTGGCCAGCAGCCGGTCCATGGAGGGAGAAGCGTGGGAAACCAAAATGATGGTTAACATTTCAGAATAGAGGGAATGGTTCGATAAATGGCACAGAAAAACCAAAAAACTGACCGCTTCAGGGATTTGACCTGGGATGACCTTCATGCGTGGGCTGGAAGCACCATTATTTCCCGGGGCCAAGGCTACCAGCGAGGCCGTCAGGTGCAGGACCTGGCTCGAACGCCAGAAGGAGGATTGATTGCCTGGGTTCGAGGAACGGAAAGGTATGCCACTCTGGTCGATTTTGAAGAAAGAGAGCTGGTCTCGGCCTGCACCTGCCCTTACGGGGGCACTTGCAAGCATGCCGTGGCTGTGGTGCTCGAATATCTCGAGCTTTTGAAGCAGAATAGGGGGGTACCCGAAGTTGATGAAAAGGACAGACGGCTTGCCCTGTTGGAAGAACCTGTAGGCGAAGATGAATGGGATGAGGATGTGGAAGACGATGAGGAGGAGGAGGATTTCGAACCACCTCATCCCGCACGGCCCAAAAAGTCAACCGAGCAAACGCTCCCTTCCTTTTTGGAGAAGCAAACCAAGGACCAGCTTCTGGATCTCTTTAAGGACCTCACAGGACGTTTTCCCGCCGTCCGGGCGACGTTGCAAGATCGGGATACCCTGGAGGGGGGAACGTTAAAAAAATTGTTTCGATTATAAGGAGAGAAATTCACGAGATAAGCTCCGAACCCGGATGGCGAAATAGCTGGAGCGGTGAAGGATATACTCCAGACTACTCGGGAGTGAAGGATCGACTGGAAGCTCTTTTAGCGAAAAGACACGCCGATGAAGTGGTCTCCCTGGGAAAGGAACTTTTCGAGGCCGGGAAAAGACAGGTGGAGATGAGCCATGACGAGAGAGAGACAGGGGAGGAAATTTCCTCCTGTCTGGAAGTGGTCTTCCGGGCGCTACCCCAGTCTTCTCTGTCTCCATCCGAACAGATGCTCTGGGCCGTGAATGCCGACCTGGAAGATGAATACGATCTCTGCTACGGGGCAGAGTCTTTCTGGGAGATAAAGCATAAGGCTTCGGACTGGAGTGTTCTGGCGGACAAACTTCAAGAACGCCTGAATACTCTTCCAGCAAAGAAAGGGGAAGATAATTTTTCAAGGAAATATCGTAGGGATAAACTCAGCGACTGGGTAATTCATGCTCTGGGAAATGCCGGCCGAAAGGATGAAATCATCCCCCTTTGCCAGAATGAAGCGGAGATAACGGGGAATTATCCTCGCCTCGTTGAATGGCTGAGGAAATTCAACAGATTTAGAGAGGCAGAAGAATGGATAGGCAGAGGTATCAAGGCTACCCGGGGAAAATGGCCGGGAATTGCCGCCGGGTTGCGGACTGCCTTGCGGGAAATGCGTGAGAAAGAAAACAATTGGCTCCAAGCTGCAAGCTTCTGGGCCGAGGATTTCTTCCAAAATCCGGCCCTGGAAACCTACAGGGAGTTGCAGAAAGCCGCGGAAAAGGCTAAGGTCTGGCCGGAAGTCAAATCGGCAGCCATGGCTTATCTGGAAACCGGTAAAAATCCGGAGAAGTCGCCATCCTGGCCTTTGCCGAAAACGGGGATAGAGAATATCAAAGAAAACCGTCCCAGGTCATTTCCGGTAACCGGGGCGCTTATTGACATTGCCATGGCTGAAAAACGTGCCGATGATGTTCTCCGCTGGTACGACCAACGTCAACCAAAAAAGAGCTACTGGGAAGGGGACCACTATATAGATGACCAGATTGCCGCAGCGGTTGCGGATCAATACCCGGACCAGGCTGTGGCCATCTGGAAAAGACTTGCCGAGGAAGAAATTGCCCTGACTAAGCCGAAAGCTTATGAAGCGGCTGTCGGATATCTGCGAAAGGCGCGGCGGACGTTAAAGAAGGCGGGGAAAGAGGATGAGATGGAGAGCTATATCGATGAATTGAGACGATTCAATGTAAAGAAGAGGAAATTTTTAGAGATCCTCAATAGAATGGAAGGCCGGCGGCTAATAGAAGGGTAAAAAAGAATAAAATATGAAACCATCGGTATGGCAAGCCCTTGAGGGAGCGAGGCTGGTAAACGGAAAAATAGTTCTCATTACAGGGGCAGCAGCAGGAATCGGGAAGGCGTGTGCCCTGATGTTTGCCAGCCAAGGAGCAAGCCTGGCCTTAGTGGATTTGCAGGAAGAAAAACTCCGAGAGGTTTGCCAGGAGATTCAGGCTCAGCGAGGCCAGGCCGTGCCGATGGTGGCCGATGTCACTCAGAATCAGGGTTTGGATTACATTTTCCAGACCGTTTTGGATACCTATGGCGGGCTGGATATTCTGATCAACAATGCCGGAGGAGGGCTCCCTACGGACTTTTTTGCCATTACTCCCGAAGAATGGAACCGGATCGTCAACTTGAACCTCACCGCAGTCTTTCTCATGTCCCAACGGGCCGCCCATATCTTTAAGAAAAAGAAAGGAGGGGTTATAGTCAACCTTTCTTCCCAGGCTGGACGTTCCGTCAGTCCCACCGCAGGGGTCCATTATACGGCTTCCAAAGCGGGGGTCTTGGGACTTACCCGGCATTTGGCTAAAATCCTGGCCCAAGACAACATCCGTGTAAATGCCGTCTGCCCGGGAGTTATAAATTCAGATAGAATCGTACGCCGGCTTGAGGAAAAAGGGACAATGGTAGAGACAATAAAGTCGATTCCTTTGGGTAGAATTGGTGACGTAGATGAGGTAGCCAGCTGCTGCCTTTTTCTCGCTTCCGATTTGGCGGGATATATTACGGGAGCTGCCCTGGATGTTAATGGGGGCAGTTTGATGATGTGATTTCAATTAGCCACAGAGGACACTGAGACCACAGAGCATAGAAAACGTTTCGCGTTGCGGGTTTCGGGTTCCAAGTCTTTTTATTTATTCTCTGTGTTTTCGGTGATCCCTGTGACAAAGGGTATTTGGAAAGGAGAAGTAAATGAATCAAGGAAGATTAAAGGATAAAGTGGCCATTATAACCGGTGGCTCCAAGGGAATTGGGAAAGCTACAGCGACCAAGATGGTCAAAGAGGGCGCTTCGGTGGCTTTGCTGGACATTCTAGCCCAAGAAGTGTCGCGAACTGCTGATGAGCTCAAAGCTATGGGCGGAAAGGCGCTGGGAATCAATGCCGATATTACCCACAAGGAGCAAGTAGCCCAAGCGGTTGAACAAACTCTGGCGCAATTTGGCCGGGTGGATATCCTGGTGAACAACGCCGGCATCGTCAAGCCCGCTATGCTGGAAGACGTGCAGGATGGAGATTGGGATGAGGTGGTTAACGTCAACCTCAAAGGCACCTTTTTCTGCACCCGCGCTGTGCTGGCAGCGATGAAAAAGAACCGCTACGGAAAAATCATAAATATCGGATCCCGCGCCAGCCTGGGAAAAGAACTCAGGACCGTGTATGGAGCTACTAAGGCCGCACTGATCGGGGTCACCCGCACCTGGGCCCTGGAACTGGCCCAGTACAATATAAATGTGAATTATATCGGACCGGGTCCGATTGCCACCGAGCTATTCTTGGCCGCCAATCCCATGGAAAGCCCTCGAACAAAGGCTATTATCGCAGGTATTCCCTTGAAAAGAGTGGGGCAGCCGGAGGACGTAGCCAACCTGGTTTCTTTCTTAGCTTCTGATGAATCTTCTTTCATCACCGGCCAGGCCGTATTCATCTGCGGAGGGCTGACTGTAGGGCTGGTACACTATTAAATTGCGGAAGGCGGATTCTATCTTGCGGGCTGAAAAAAAAAGGGGACATAGGGGAAAATTTTAACTTTCCCCATTTTCCTCCTCCTTACTGTTATCGTTGTCCCTACGATCTAGCTCATCCTGCCTGTGGCTTAAAATGTGCCCAAGCATTGGAGGACCTAATCCAGATGGAAGGGCCTGAAAACATTTCCGGGGTCATTTTAGAACCGGTCATCGGGGCGACCGTCGGAGCGGTCGTTCCCCCTGACGGGTACCTCAGCTTGATCAAGGAGATCTGCGAACGTTACAGGATCCTCTACATCGATGATGAGATAATGACAGGAATGGGTCGGACCGGTAGGTGGTTTGCTGTGGACCATTGGAAGGTCAACCCCGACATCTTGGTAACCGGCAAGGGGATGAGCGGGGGATATTATCCCCTCTCCGCGGTGATTACCCGGAAAGAAATTGCCGAGCAGTTACGGGAGAAAGGCGGCGGATTTATTCATGGCCACACCTTCTCTCATCATCCGGTGGCTTGTGCAGTCGGTCTGGCCGTGATCCGGTATATGCAAAGAAATAACCTTATTGAACGATGTCGGCAGCGAGGGGCGTATCTCTTTAAAAAGTTGGAAGAGTTGAAAACATTCCCATTTATAGGCGATGTACGCGGCCAAGGGCTGATGGCGGGCATCGAATTTGTCCGGGACCGAAAAACCAAAGAGCCTTTTCCGCGTTCGGCCAAATTGACGGAAAAAGTAAGCGAGCTGGTCTTCCAGAACGGTCTCGTGCTTTACCCCGGCATAGGGTTTGTCGACGGAGTAAAGGGGGATATGGTCATGGTGGGGCCCCCTTTCATCATCGAAGAAAAGCAGATAGATGAATTGATCCATATTCTGAAAACAACTTTTTCCCAGATGGAGAACATGGGGCAATGAAAGCATTAACTCTGCAACACGAAAAATGCACGGGGTGTTCTCTTTGCGAAGTGATTTGCGGCCTAGCCCATTTTCAAGAGAACAATCCTAAAAAGGCGGCGATCCGCATCGCCAGAAAATTCCCGGAACCCGGGACTTTTGAGATTCATGTCTGCAACCAATGCGGACGCTGCCAGGAAGTTTGCCCGATAGCAGCGATCACGGAAAAAGACGGAGTCTATAAAATCGACCCCGAGAAATGTGATTTTTGCGGGGTTTGCGGGGGAGAATGCCCCTTGCAGGTCCTCTTTACTCACCGGGAGCTTTCTTATCCCCTTAAATGCGACCTCTGCGGCGAATGCGCAGCTGTTTGCGCCGCGGGAGCAATCGAAGGGAGGGGATGAGATGTTTGGCTATGGCGGAAAAGTCCTGCGAGTCAACCTGACTCAAGAGAAGATAGAAAAAAATGATTTGGATCCCCAGCTGGCCCAGGAATGGATCGGGGGAAGGGGTTTCATCGCCAAGATCCTCTACGAGGAAATTTCTCCGGGCACCGACCCGCTCAGCCCCGCAAATAAATTGGTCATGGCCACCGGCCCAATATCGGGGACTTTCTGGCCCAGTGCAGCTAAAATCGTCTTCGGCACCAAATCCCCCTTAACCGGAGGTTATGGAGATAGCAATCTGGGGGGATTGCTCATGGCCGAGTTGAAGTATGCCGGATACGATATGATCATTCTGGAGGGTGCGGCCAAGGATCCGCTTTATCTTTTCATCGATGATGATAAGGTGGAATTGCGGGATGCCAAATCGTACTGGGGCCAAGGAGCGCTGGAATTAGAGAAGGAGTTGAAAAAAGAGCTGGGGGAGTTATTCCAGGTGGCCACCATCGGCCCGGCTGGGGAAAACCTGGTGAAGTATGCCAACATCAACCACGAATTTGGCCGGCAGGCCGGGCGCTGTGGCATGGGCGCAGTCATGGGATCCAAAAAGCTAAAAGCCGTTGCCGTTCATGGAACCAGGGGAATTCCCCTTCATGACGCTGCCAAGTTGATCCAGATATCCAAAGCAGCCCTCCAACATATTACCAGCCACCCCTATTTTAAGCGCTTCCGCCAGTATGGGACGACCGACATAACGGACTGGTGCCAGGGGATGGGTGTCCTACCAACCAAGAACTTCGCCTACGGAATTTATGAGCAGCAGGCATCTCTGGCCCCCGAGCCCATGAGGGAAAAAATTTTAATCCGGGATAAAGCCTGCTTCGCCTGCCCTCTGAACTGCGGGAATTATACCCGTTCCAAGAAACACGGGACCTTTATCGACGGCCCGGAATATGAAACCATCGGTATGCTGGGCTCCAATTGCCTGGTAGAGGACATAGAGGATGTACAATATCTCAACTACCTCTGCGACGATTGGGGGATGGATACCATTGCTGCCGGAGGGACCATCGCTTTTGCCATGGAATGCGTCGAGAAGGGTGTACTGAACCAGGATCAACTGGCCGGAATCGACCTGCGTTTCGGCAACGTAGAAGCCATGAGAGCCATCCTGAAGAAAATTGCCTATAGAAAAGGGACCCTCGGCAGCATGATGGCCGAAGGAACAAGATCGATGGCCCAAAGATTGGGGCAGAAGAGCGCAAAATACGCCATGCAGGTCAAAGGCCTGGAGTTCTCGGCTTACGAATGCCGGGGCGCGCCGGCCATGCTTCTTTCGTTCATGACCTCGGACATAGGCGCCCAGCACACCCGTTCCTGGGCCATAGTCCAGGATATGGAAATGGGCCGGGACAATATTGCC
>JAHJQK010000092.1 GCA_018819135.1 Pseudomonadota bacterium
GGCTCGCTTTTCCCTTTTTCAATAATTGAATGGCGCGTCGGCGCCGCTTTTCCAACTCTGCTTGGGTGCCATGGGGTCTCATGTCCCCCATTATAGCTGAAAAAGGAAAAATGTTCCATTACTTTTGCGAAACTCAATAAGGTGGGCTTCGTGCCAGTATCCTCATCCCCTTTGCTTAAAAAATCTGGTAGCGGGCAAGAGAGACGGCTTCCGGATACCTAAATGGGCGGGCTCTGACCATGAGCAAGAGAAAAATATTCTATCTTTTCTTGCTGGCTCTTGGAGTTTGGGCAATCATTTTTAGGGCCGACCTTCAGCGGTCCTTCATGAACCTGCTGGTTGTAAGTGAACTTTTAAACTTCGAACAACAGGGATGGTTAGGAAAATGGTCTGCTGCGCCCAAAGTTATGGAAATTTCCTACCCTGGCCCGAAGGGGACTATAAAGGCTGATCTTTTCCTTCCCCAAGGAAAAGGCAAGCGTTCGGGAATCCTGCTCAATCATGGCGTGATCGATACTGGCAAAGATGATCCCCGCCTGAAACGTTTTGCTGAGATTCTTTGCCGATCCGGTTTCGTAGTCCTCATCCCTGATTTTAAAGGGATGCGGTCTTTCCGCATTGGACCCTCGGACATCGACGAGGTGCAAACGGCGTTTACATATTTTACTTCCTTGAAAAATTATGTCCTACCGCAATCCTGCGGTCTCTTTGGTTTCAGCTATGGAGCGGGACCAACGATCCTCGCCGCCTGTCGTCCCGCAATGCGCAATAAGGTACGCTTTATCATCGCCTTCGGTGCCTATTATGATTTGAAGAATGTTCTTTCTTTTATTGCCTCTGGCAATTTTGAATTCGAGGGGAAACGCTATTTCCAGCAACCCCAAGAATATGGCAAATGGGTCTTTTTGGCCAATAACCTTGACCACGTTGTTTCGACGGAAGATCGATCGATTCTGCAAAGGATTCTTCAGGTCAAACTACGGGATGAGAAAGCGCCGATAGATCATTTCATTCCGCTCTTAGGGAAAGAAGGAAAAAATATCCTGGCGCTCCTATCCCATTCTGACCCCAGCCAGACGGAAATTCTGATTAAAAACCTCCCGCCGGCAATTCAAACTCAAATCGAGGCCCTTTCCGTTGCCCCTGTTATGAACAAATTACACGCGGATTTGATCCTGGCCCATGGAAAAGACGACGATATGATACCCTTCACGGAAACGTTACGCCTGGCCCGGGCCGTTCCCGATCCGCGCCGTGTGCATGTACAAATTTTACGCAGCTATACCCATGTAGATCCGGACTACGAGGCCTGGACGATAAAAAATATCATAACTTTTTATTTGCCTGAGGGGTGGAAACTATTCCGTCTCGTGAATCAACTGATGAAATACCGTCAAGCCCCTTCTTGAATTTCAGATTGTGGATTGCGGAATGCGGAATTTAGAAGCCAAAGAATATCATTTTAGGAAATGAAATTTAATCTTGGGGTTGCCATGAAGAAAATGAGCAAATTGCACCTTCATCTCAGAAAACGGCTTGAACAAACCCTTCTTAAATACCATATGCTTTCAGAAGGAGACCGGGTTTTAGTGGGTGTTTCCGGCGGAGCTGATAGCCTGACGCTGCTGAAGCTTTTAACCGGTCCGCTCCTTTTCGTCCCCAAGCCCGAATTACTCCTCGCCGTCTATGTGGACATGGGATTCGAAGGATCCAACGGGCATCCGGCACTACATCTGGAAAGATACTTCCAAGAAGAAGGGTACCAGTACCAAATCCGAAAAACGAATTTCGGCCCCCTCGCTCACAGCGAATACAACCGCAAAGCCAGCCCCTGCTTCCTCTGTTCACGTCTTCGCCGAAAGCAGCTTTTCGAAATTGCCCGGGAATACCGGTGCAATAAGGTTGCCCTTGCCCACAATAAAGACGACGTGATCGAGACTTTTCTCCTGAATATCTTCTTCGCCCGCGAGATCAGCACAATGCTTCCCTACCAGTCGTTCTTCAAGGGAGACTTCTATCTCATGCGGCCTCTGGCCTACATCGAAGAAGCCTTGCTGAAACGGTTTGCTCTTGAGGCAGATCTTCCCGTGGTGGAAAACCCCTGTCCGAGCGCCCAAAATACCAAACGGCAATACATAAAAAATCTTATTAAAAAATTGGATACAGATCATCGAGGTTTAAAGGAAAATATCTTCAAAGCCATGAAGCATGTGAAACCGGATTATTTATTGAAAAATTAGCTCATAGCTCAGGGCTCATTGCGCATGGATTTTAAATATCAGATTTAGGCTACGGGCTATCATATCAGCGAATCGCTGACTGCTTCTTTCATATTGACATCCGCGGGAAAATCGTTAATATAAAAATATCGATTTTCCTTTCATTCTGTTCATTCTGTGGCGGTGTAGCTCAGCTGGTTAGAGCATGCGGCTCATATCCGCAGTGTCCGGGGTTCAAGTCCCTGCACCGCCACCATTTCTTTTAAAATAATCCAATAAAATTAAAGAGTTAAATTAAGAGAGAAAAAAGCAATAAAGGCTTTTCTACCCTATTTATACCCAAATTTTCGGTTTTCTCTGATAGGGAATAAAGATAAGAGGTCATCGGAAAAGTCCCGGATTTTAGTCTTTGGTGAAGGTGCATAAAAGGAATTGTGGAGGGATCGTGCCCCGCTTGACATTTCCACCCATTTTGTTATTATCCCCTTAGAAATACGTTCTCCAATCCCCTTGCTCGGGAGGAAGGTTATGGCTTGGAGTTAGGAAACCCCATTTCTTTAAAGAGAGGTGGGATTTTTTTAATGACTTCTTCCTGAAGTCATGTTTTTGCCATTTTCCTTCGGAATACAATACTTCAAACGGAAATCATTAATTTTCGCCTGGGTGTTCAATTTACTACCTCAACGTCTTTGAGAGATGCTAAGTGTGAATTTGTCAAAATGAAAGACTTGAGCGCTGACCCTCACACTCAACCGCGGGTAGTCCAACGTTGGCTCACTTTCCCCGCCCGGCCTGCATTTCAGTCCACATAGGATCAAACAAAAATATGTAATACTTCCCCAAAATTCTCATACGCCGCGAGTCGTCCCCTCCGCTCTACAACCTACGCCCTTTTCGCCATGGTCTTGACAGGATATAATTAAACATTGAATCTGCGAAGTCCAGAATTCAAGGGAAATTTTGCAACCTAGCAGACGCTCTGAAAAGAGGCAGAGATGACCGGCTGGATCATACCACCCCCGAAAAAACCTACGAAGACTAGGGAGCAATTTGCAATTGAAAGAACCGAGAAAGTAAGGCAGTTAATCAGGAAGGGATATCTCAAGTCCAAACGTATCAGGGAGGCCATGCTGAAGGTTCCGAGGGAAGATTTCATCCCAGATAATTACAGCGATTATGCCTATCTTGAGGTACCTCTCCCTCTTCCAGGGGAGCAGGCAACCATTTCTTGCCCCCATAGTTATCCGCTCTTTTATGAGCCTTTAGGACTGGGGCAAGGCCATAGATTTTTCGAAATCGGTCTAGGATCTGGCTATGGAACAGCCCTGGCCAGGGAAATCGTGGGATCAGAGGGATTGGTTATAGCCATGGAGTTCGACCCATTGACCTTTGAATTTGCAACCAGAAATCTCAGAAACGCAGGCTACACCGATATTATCCTTATAAGAGGGGATGGTGGACTTGGATATCCGAGATTTGCCCCTTATGACAGGATATGCCTTACTGCCGCATGTCCTGAAATCCCTCCACCTTTGGTAGAGCAACTCCGGACAGGAGGAAGGCTGATTGCTCCGGTGATTGAACGGGGAACTCAGAATCTTGTTTTACTTAAAAAAACTGAAGAAGGTGTCCGCAGGGAGATCATATGCGAAGTTCTCTATGTTTCTCTCAGAGGAAGGTATGGAAAAGATGAAGGGGCCTTTTAATGGGTGGCCCTACCACTCTAAATTGTTTGATACGGGAACCGGGCAAAGATACTGCCAGGATGCGCCGATTGTTTTAAGATGGTTTCATTTCTGGCGAAACCTGGGCCACAATGATATAGGCATCCAAACTAAATGAAGAGCATTGAAACCAGGAAGGACGTGGCCGGGTAATCGATTAGAACCCGGAAGAAACCGGAAGGTGGGAAATGATAAAAGATACTCTTCTTGAAGAAATCAATCTCCTTTGGGAAGCGCTCCGGCAGTACCTAGTAAAGCAGATCGAGGAACTCTACGGGCGCTATGATGGGCACATCCTGGAAATCGGCCCTTTTTCGGGCCTGATATTTGCCCTTGCCCAGAAGAATGTAGGCCAGAGTTTTTTGATCGCCGCGTTTCCTCAAGGATCGGTTTGTTTGTGCCAGCAGGAGGCGCAAAAACTTGGACTGGAAGACAGGGTAAGAATCATCGAAAGCGATAGCTCTTTGACCGGTGTTCCGGACGAAAGCGTTGATCTTGCGATCTTCAGGGGTGCCCTCTTTTTCCCCTCCCTTTTGCAGGTTGACTTTGGAGCAATTTACAGGAAGTTGAGGAAAGGGGGAATCGCTTTCGTCGGTGGAGGGTTCGGGAAATATACCCCGCCTGAAATCATCAGCCGAATCGGGAAGCGTTCGGAGGAGCTCAACGCTGAACTGGGTAAGGTGAGGGTCACTGTGGAAAGCATACAGGATCAGCTTCGGGCAAGCAGCCTGGGGGCAAAGGCGGAAATCACCACTGACGGCGGGTTATGGGTGGTGATGAAAAAATAATTTCTGCTTTAAAGCGGTTCACCAAATGAAACCTTTTACGCGTAAGGCCTGTCTGTAAGATGTCCAGAGGGGTTGCTATGGATAAGGACCCTATCGAAAAAGGTTTTATTCTGACGGGATTATATGAAATTAAAAGGTAGGATGTCAAGAAGGTCTTTTATTTGAATTTCTTGAATTTTCCACTTGAATCCCAATTCCCTTTCCAATATACTCCCGCTATCCAGCTTTTATATTCCATTCCAACAGGAGGGTAAAAATGGCTAAGAAACCCATGACCAAAGCTCAGATCGTTTCCCATTTTGCAGAAAAATTCGAGTTTTCCAAGAAGATGGCTTCAGCAATTATTGAGGAGGTTGCAGCGCTGGCAGTCTCCGAAACCAAGAAGACCGGGTCTTTTACCCTCCCAGGTATCGGAAAACTGGTTCTATCCAAGCGTAAAGCGCGTATGGGGCGCAATCCAGCTACAGGGGCGGAGATTAAGATACCGGCGAAGACAGTGGTCAAGATGCGGATCGCAAAAGCGGCTAAAGAGGCGATTTTTCCGAAGAAGAAGTAGAGGAGTAGCGGCGCTTACGGACAATTTCTAAATCGTTCTTTGGAGAGGAAGAATGGGTTGCAAAACTTAAAAATATTCTTTTTCTTTTGACATTTTTTGAGAGATATTCTATGTTACGAGCGGTAGGATAAATTGGGTGGTAGTTTTGGGGAACATCGTATAGAAGCGCCATTGGGGGTCTTTTTTTTCCTGAAGGCGCTTTTTTTGTGCCCTAAACTACATTCAAGCTAAGCCTAGAATCATGGAACAAGAGGAGGTTATCGTTGTGGCAGAAGGAAAGGTGAAGTGGTTCAACGAGAAGAAAGGCTTTGGTTTCATCGAGCAGGATGGTGGAAAGGACCTTTTTGTCCATTATACAGCCATTCAGGGAGACAGTTTTAAAACCCTGAAGGAAGGCCAGAGGGTGAGCTTCGAGATCGAAGAGACATCCAAAGGCCCCAAGGCTAAGAACGTCCAGATCATTTGAATAAAGAGTAGGGATTTTCCCCTCCTACCTTGAGCTAGCTTTCCTCTGCGGAACCTTGCAAAGATCTCATCCTGAAGGGATTCAGCTTGAGAATTGTCTGTCCAGTATCGGAATGCTATCCTGCTGCGGCATTGGATTGGAGCTCTTGAGGGTGCTCCACGGCAGTTTGGTCAGAGATCGGAATTTGGATGGATTCAGAATAGGGTGCTGCCCATAATGGAGGGGTGTAGCTTTGCGGGATCAAATCTCGGAGGGATGGAGCTAGCTGTCCTGATGGGATAACAGCTGGATGAGTTCTCTGGAAAGGAGGGGGTAAAAAAGTCCGTAAATCCAGTCAGTAGGTCCATTTTTTGGATTTTTGTGTGGGACTTTGTGTGGAAATTTCGTCCAAAATCTGCCAAAACATGGGGTCTACGTGCAAAATCTACCAAGTCAAAATATAAACAAATCAAATACTTAAATTGCTTCAGGAGGTTAGGAAGCTAAGGGGTCAATACTCTTAATCAGTAGGTCGGAGGTTCGATCCCTACATGGCCCACCAGGAAAATCAGCTAGCCTTTCCCCTTTTCCCCCAAATTAAAATATTGCCAATCTAATCTGCCTTCACCACCTCGATGAGATTAAGTCATTGCTTAAAGGATTGCTCCAATGGATAAAGGAGAAGAAGCTTAAACCTTCCTGATTCCTTGGAAAGACTAAGAATGTTTGAACAGATAAAACCCGGGATGAGAGTTTTCCCCTGAACGCGCTGGGATAATAGGGTTGAAGAACCTGCTTTCAAAGTGATCGCACAATGGAAGAATTAAAAAAAATCGAATGCCTTTTTTGCAGGAAATCGTTCTACTTACTCCAACTGATAAGGCGCTTGTTTAAATAAGTTGTCTTTGAACCTACGTTCTTTATTGATGTTTTGTTGAATTTTGATACCAGACCCCACTATCCCCTTATTCATAATCCTCGTGGAGAGCCGGAGTCCGTTTGCCTTACCAGCGCAACAGGTTTATAATATAACAATAGAGGGACCAAAATGAGAAGGTGGATGGGTGGCAAAAGGTTCATTGTTCTTGCGACAATAACTGTGTCTGTGTTGATGACGCTATTGTTTCAGGAGTTGACCGGGCTTGCGATGGCCCAAAATTCTCCCCCCTTCTTACCTTCTCCGCGTCAGTTTGTCCTCCCACCTGTTCCGCCTTACTCGCCCATACAGCCAGGCCCGACGCCGCAACCCGCTCCTCCAGCGCCGCCCGGCCCCTCCACAATAACCAAGGAAAAAGGGGTAGTCAATCCACGAACGGGCGAGTTCTTGCCGGGAACGTTTGGCGGGGTAATAGACCCCAAGACAGGAGCTGTTTGGCCTAAAGTTGGGGGTGGATACATCAATCCGCAGACAGGAGAAATCATTCCCAAGAAGGAATAGGAGCATGAAAAGGAAAAAAGTAAAACCTAATACCTGAAGGTATAACAACAGAAAGCCAAGATTTGATGCCCTGGCTATCCCAATGGTAAGCTCACCCGATTGAGACCAAAAAAACTTGGTTGTTATCTTCCTGGGAAGTCATCTTCCTCGTATTCGGGCACTGGGTCATGTTTCCTATAAGTGTTGCTACCTGAGGTGGCAATTCCCGCCCAGTATACGTATCCCTGATACTCGCTTGGTCTGGAGGCCCATCATTCAGTTCGATCGTAATGCCGAGTGGATGTGCCTGGCAGCACTCGTCGCAGAAGAAATACACTGAATATTTTGCTATGTTCACCTCCTGTTGTTCTGTTCCTACAACCCCTTTCTTTCCTTCCCTCGCTTCCCGATAAGCCTTTAAAAACTTCCCCTCATATTTGACATTGGGCGGGATGGCCATAAGAGAAGCATAGCCAGCCTTGACGATAAAAGCCTTCCATATTTGTCCCTTTGCTGGACATCAAATTCTACCTTGACCATATCCCCCTTTCTTAATCTTAGACTTTGTGAAGGCCGTGGCTTTTCCCCCCATAGCAATGATCCTCTTAATGTCCTCCCCGCTCCTCTGGGCATCCCTTTTGGCCTTTGGGTTTGCCCTGCTTTCCGGTGTGTCGATGCCGATTAGCCGTATTGATTCTTTTTGGCCCTGGAATTCAACTTTGAGAGTGTCGCCGTCTATGACCCGCACAACTGTTGCCGTCCCATGAGGCTGGGATAGGGCAGGAATAATCAGGAATGCCCAAAAGACCATCGTCAATAGGGCCTTTAAATAGAGCCTGGGTCTCACGGGAAGGATTTTACTAAATCAGGAAGAGGGGGATGCAAGGGGTTGAATTATCGTGATCCTAGGGGGTGAGATAAGATTCGATAACTTCTTCCTAAAAGCGATAATTGACTGGCTTTACTAAAAGGCGTAGATTTTAATCAGTAATCGATGCAAGAATTCATAATGTGTTACAAAAAAGAGACGGAGTGGGCTTATGTCAGCAAAACTCAAATTACCTTATCTTGAAAAGGTGGATGAGAGGGGCAATCTGCAAGTGTGGGTTGTCGATGGCAGTTACATTCGAGGTCACATCGATGAAGAATTCACCAATTTCGGCCAGCACTATAGTTTCCCTTTTATTCCGAAGAATGAACTGTGGATCGATCAGGAAGCCAAGAATGACGAACGCCGGTTCTTCATCGATCATTTGCTGGTGGAACATCAGCTCATGGCGAAGGGTGTCCCTTACAACAAGGCTCTGACAGATGCCGACAAAGTGGAGCGAAGGGAACGCCGTCGTGCCGGAGACGTCCGTCGTTTGACCCATCATGGCCGGCAACTACCGGACGGCCGAGAGGTTCACGAGCGGCTGTGGAAAAAGCTCGAAAATGGCGTCAGCGTCTGGATCGTCAATGGCCGCCTGGTTCGCAGTGCCTTCGATATCGACTTTACAGAAGGCGGCCATGACTATGTTTATGAATTCGTGCCAGAGAACGAAGTCTGGATTGATGATGACATCGAGGAAAAAGAGCGTGGCTATGTGCTTTTGCACGAATTGCACGAACGCAATCGCATGGCGAGTGGCTGGCCTTACAACAAGGCCCACGCCGAATCCAGCCGCCTCGAATATCGGTGTCGCCATCATCCGGAAGAATTGCATGAAAACCTTGCAGCAGAGGGCTGGGGGTAGTCTGATGCATACGGTAGGAGGAATGTTGCAATGGAGAAGATAGAAGGGGGTAGACTAGTCGTAGAGGCCTTAAAAAAAGGAGGGATCCCAACGGTTGCGATTTCTGCTGGTCGAAAAAGTCCGAATGGCGAATTCTGGTTATTCTAACATTATTTTAAGTAAACTCGCGGCAAGGTGACCTTCGGTCACCTTGCCGCGAGTTTACTTAGATATCCGCCGGTTCATACCGACGGTATGGCAAAAGAAATTGTATTGAGATTCGACTTGATCAACAAGCGCCAACAAAAAATCCGGATTGAATAGGGGATAGTTTATCTTGGCCAAACAAAGGAGGGTTAGAAAGGACCACCGCGCAGCGGTTTAGTTCTTCATCCCGAAACATCCACCATCAAAACCCTATCGCAATGGTGGAGATTCTTCTTGTAAATCGTCATCAATATGCTAAATAGTTTATGTGACTCTGATGAAACTTCTTTCCGATGGAGGGAGAGCGATAGGAGGTCAAAATGCCGAGAAAAGGATCGAAGCACCCATACAAATCAAGAAAGGATTATACGTATACAGTAAAGGACATTGCCGAACTTGCTGGAACGACTAGAAATGCTTTGAACGTGGCAAAGGTCCGCGGGAAGATAGATCCGGGAGATTTCAGGAGTGTCGTAAGCTTCCTAACTAGGAGGATTATCGACAAACGTCTGAAGGGAGACCTTTTTGCCCCTGCAGCGAGGGTGGCAAAAAAAGGCGGAAAGACTGGGAGTCAAGTTTCTAGTAAGAGGCCTAAAAAGGCTGTTGGTCGCAGATAGAAACTACTTCCTGAACTCTTGTTTTTGGGATTTTCCTTCCGAATGCAGGATTTCAAATGCAAATCTTCAATTTGTTCTTGAAAACCGAGGCTATTTTCAAAGGCAATTTTCCCCTTGACTACCCATTATGTAAAGAGTATTTTTTCCATAGTTGTTATCCCCCCGTAGCTAAGTAAACCCATTAACATAACCCCTAACCTTCTGGAGGATCTTATGAGAAGGAATTTCCGGAAGGTGCCCATACAAAGACTTGAACGGAATTTCTATTCCCTGGGAGACATTTCTCATCTATGGCTCTGGTTTGCATTGGTCTTATCAAGTCTTGATAACAACAAAACCATCCGAGCACCGAAGTTTGGTTAAGTGAATGAAAATATATAATATTTACGCGAAAAATTGGTATTGAGTCAGTTGGGATTTGTAGACTCAAAACAACTTTGCTAAAGGTCAAAGGTAGACCTACCTAATTACTGTTCGACGCTTTCTATCAACAGGAGGAAATCGTGAAGATAGATGATCTCAGGGACCTCCTTAAGATGCGACAGGTGCCATTCGAAGAAGAGCGCATCCAAAATGCGGCCGTTTTAGGGGTCCAGGAGGTGGAATGATGGCCCAAGTGGAACTCTACAAGGAGCAGATCGCCTCGTTTTGCCGGTAGCGGCATATCCGGCGTCTGGCGATTTTCGGATCGGCCCTGCGGTCGGATTTCCGGCCCGACAGCGACATTGATCTGTTGGTCGAGTTTGAACCGGATCACATACCCGGCCTTTTCGGGATAGCGCGCATGGAACGGGAGCTGTCGGCGCTGCTCGGAGGACGGAAGGTAGACCTTCGCACGTCGGAAGATCTGAGCCGGTATTTTCGTCAACGGGTGTTGGAAGAGGCAGAGGTGCAGTATGCACAAGGATGATGCGGATCCATCTAATCAATGGTTCGCCAACGGCAACTATGGCTTAAAGCATGATACAATTCGAATGGGACCCAGCCAAAGCAAGGGTGAATCTGCGGAAACACGGAGTTCCTTTCTGAGAGGCTGCTAGTGTTTTCCGGGACCCTCTGGGCATAACTATCTTTGATCCGGATCATTCCGAGGAGGAAGATCGGTTCATCACCTTCGGATTCTCGGGTGGCGGTCGGCTGCTCATGGTAGCTCACACCGACCGTGGCGCGAGAATCCGCATCATCAGTGCACGGGAGCTTACCCGTGAAGAGCGAGAGGTATATGAAGAAGAAATCCAAAGGCGAAAAGGCTGACGATCTTCGTCCGGAATACGATCTCCGCGAACTGCTCAAGGACGGTGTCCAGGGCAAATACGCAGGCCGTTTTCGGGAAGGCACCAACTTGGTTCTCTTGGACCGGGAGATAGCCGAAGCGTTTCCTAGTGATGAGGCCGTAAACACGGCCCTTCGCTTGGTGATTCAGTTGAAGAAATTGCCCAGGTCCGCGAAGCGGAGTGTACCCAAAGAGCCAGGCCGTGCGATGTAGTGATGGGCGAACAAGCGGTTGAGATGGATCGGCGATTCCGCTACGCTCCTTTGCCGACCATTTAACCGCCCCATTCTGTTATCATCCCCTCAGAATTATTAGCTCTCCAATCACCTTGCTCGGGAGGAAGGTATGGTAAGGAGATTTTTAAACCCCATTTCTTGAAAGAGAGGTGGGGTTTTTTCTTTAACGGCTTTTCCTGGAAGTGAGATTTGACAAATCCTTTCAAAAGATGTAGGGTTCAACCCATGATCGATTGAATGGGTGTTTTTAGATATACTTTGGGTTGGGCGGACTATTATGAGCGAACTTATCTCTCAATTCTGTGAAGAATGCATCACAAAACCGGGGAGTAGGGTGCTCGCATGTTGCGCGTGACCCTCAATCCGGAAGTGCTGCGCTGGGCGCGCGAGCGTGCAGGACGGACGGTGCAAGACCTCGCGGCTCCATTCCCAAAGCTCGATCGCTGGGAGCGCGGCGAGGAGCGGCCGACGCTCAAACAGGCCGAGCGCTTCGCCAAGGCTGTGCATGCCCCCGTCGGCTACCTGTTTCTGCCAGAGCCCCCGGTCGAGAGCCTGCCGATCCCGGACTTCCGCACCGCCGGAAATGTGCACAGTGGGCACCCGACCCCCGAGCTGCTCGATACCATTTACATCTGCCAGCAACGTCAGGAGTGGTACCGCGATTTCGCGCGGTCTATGGGCGAGGGAGCGTTGGCCTTTGTTGGCTCCGCCCATGTCAGGAACGCTGCCGTGTCGACAGCTGCGACCATCCGGCACGCACTCGGGTTCGAAGTGGAGGAGCGTCACCGGATGCCGACGTGGACCGACGCCCTGCGCCGCTTCATCGAGCAGGCGGATGCCCTTGGGATCCTCGTGATGTGCAGTGGCGTGGTGCTCAACAACAACCGCCGCCACCTCGATCCGGAGGAGTTTCGCGGCTTTGCGATGGCGGACGACCTGGCCCCGCTGGTGTTCATCAACGGCGCGGACACCAAGGCCGCGCAGATGTTCACGCTGGCGCACGAACTGGCGCACATCTGGCTCGGGCAGTCCGCCGTCTCCGATGCGCAAGCGCTGCTACTACCGGAGCTGGAAGTCGAGCGCTGGTGCAACCGGGTCGCGGCCGAGCTGCTCGTGCCACTCGCTGTTCTGCGCGAGGAGTACGACGAGGCCGCCGAGCTGGGCGACGAGGTCGGCCGCCTCGCGCGGTGCTTCAAGGTGAGCTCCCTGGTCATCCTGCGCCGGATCCACGACGCGGGCGGGCTCACACGCGAAGGGCTCTGGGAGGCGTACAAACAGGAGCTTGCGCGGCTACGCGCGATTCCTAAGGGCAGCGGCGGCGACTTCTATCTGACCCAGGCCGCGCGGGTCAGTAAGCGCTTTGCCCGCGCGCTCGTCGGGAGCACGCTGGAGGGGCAAACCCTCCATCGCGATGCCTTCCGAATGCTCGGCTTCTCGAAGCTCCAGACCTTTCACGATCTCGGGCGGAGCCTGGGAGTGATGATCTGATGGCGTACCTGCTCGACGCCAACGTCTTCATCCAGGCCAAGAACCTGCACTATGGCCTCGACTTTTGTCCGGCGTTCTGGGATTGGCTCATCGGGCACAACACGGCGGTCCGGGTCTTCAGTATTGAGAAGGTCGGCGACGAGGTCGAGGCCGGCGGCGATGAGCTCGCCACGTGGGCCGCGGACCGCGGCACCGGTTTCTTCGTCAAGCCGGACGCCGCGATGCTGCCCGCGCTCGGGAGGGTCAGCGTCTGGGCCGCCGGCCAGCACTACGATCCTGCGGCCGTGAACACCTTCCTCCAAGTCGCGGACTATTACCTCGTGGCCCATGCGCTCGCCCACGGGCACACGGTTGTCACCCACGAGATTGCCTCGACCTCGACGAAGAAGATCAAGATCCCGGACGCCTGCATCGGCCTCGGCATCAAGTGCATGACGCCGTTCGAGATGCTGCGCCGCGAGCGGGCGCGCTTCGTCCTGGGGCCGCAGACATGACGCAAGCGAACGAGAGGGCCTTCGAAGGCTACGTCGAGGAGATTCTGCATCAGCGTGCGGGATAGGGAAGCGCACCCGTCGCCCGAAAGGAAAACTAGTGCAGCCTAAATTCGCGCGGTGCGGACAGTGCTACACATCGGTTCAGCAGCCCGCTTTTTATGCGGATCCGTATAAGACGCCACGATAAAAGCAACAATGAATGCAAGTGTTTGATAGTAGAAGAATTATTGCAGTAATATTCGCCCTATCAACGGCGTGTTATAGGCAGCGGAAGCCAACTTTCCGCATATTATGTGCGTCCATCTAATGGTTAGGCTCGCGGCGCGAATTGAAAGAGGGTGATTCAAATGGCAACAACAAGTGAAGTGGTGAGAAAATGCAAAGCGGCCCTTGAAAGCCATTATGGTTCTCAGTTCAAGGGTCTGATTCTATATGGGTCTGTAGCCCGCAACGAAGTTGACTCAATGAGTGACATTGATTTGCTCGTTTTGTTAAGCAAACCCTTCGACTATTTTTTAGAACTGCGTCAAGTTATAGATGTGCTGTATCCCATCCAGTTAGAGTCAGAGCAGCTTATTTCTGCCAAACCCGTTCCTCCGGATGAATTTGAGCGTGGAAGTATTCAACTCTACCGGAACGCCAAACGGGAAGGGATAATGGTATGACGCCAGAATACGAGCAGGAAATCGCCGCCAATCTTGAACGAGCAGAGCAATCTATCAAAGCGGCTAAAGACCTGGCCGTCAAAGGCTACCACGATTTTGCAGCGTCGCGCGCGTATTATGCAGCCTTTTACGGAGCCACAGCGGTTTTACTGAACCAGGGTTTGGATTTCAGCAAGCATAGCGGGGTCATTGCTTCGATTCATCAGCGATTTATCAAGACGGGGAAATTGAGCAAGGAACAGGGCAAGGATCTGAACTGGCTTTTTGAAATACGCAATGTTGGGGATTATGGGGGTACAGTACACGTGTCTCAGCCACAAGCGGAGCGAGCGGTTCAGGCTGCGGAGAGTTTCTTGGGTGCTATCAAGTTCCTGCTCAACAGATAAGTCAATATTTTCAACAACTGATTAAAAGGCATCCCTACCCCCGATTGATTCTCAAGCACTTGACATATCTTCCCCTTCTGCTATTATCCCCATAGAAACGCGCGCTCCAATAACCTTGCTCGGGAGGAAGGCATGGGAAGGAGATTTTTAAGCCCCACTTCTTAAAAGAGAGGTGGGGTTTTTTGTTTAACGACTTCCTGAAAGTGAGGTTTGACAAGTCTTTTCAAAAACGGATCGGAAAGCAATTTTCCGCATATTAAGCGGAACCATCCAATTGTTATGAGTCAGAGGCACCCAGTGTTCGTGTTTGAGGTCACCTCGCCAGGCACCTGGCTCGACTATGAAGACCGCGAATGGTCTTGGCGTATCGAAGGATTCCTCCGTCACCTGCAGTCTCAGTTCTTTGAAGCAAACGCTGCACTCAACCTATTTGTTCAGGCCTGCTCACCGCGTCCCTCAAGACTGGACCGTGCGTTGTGGGAGCGGGATGCACAGCGCCGCTCGGAGATTCGAATGCAGGTCGAGCAGGAACGTGGCGCTGGCTTCTCTCACGAACTATGGGACGAGATTCACTTTGAGACTGAGGTTCGCTTCAAGCGGGAGCAGTGGTCACAAGGTCGCATCCCAAGAGAGTTCGAACACACGCAACCCTTCATCTACGCAAGGGCGTTCCTTTATGCGCTTGATGCCTTCGACAAGTTCCTTGGCATTCTGTCACGAGAGCCAAGCGTCCCGCCCGAGCTGATGGCGCTTCATACCCAAATCGCCGCTGCATTTCCAGACCTTCGAGGAGTTAGAAACACTGCTCAGCACTTGGAAGACCGCGCTCGCGGCCTTGGAGCTGGCCGCGAACCAATGGACCTGAAGCCGGTCGAAAACCGGATGATCAATGCGCCGGGCGGAGGCGTTCTGGTGTTGAATAGCCTCAACGGCTCAAACTACGGCTCCACCATGGCTGATGGGCACTACGGGGAAGTTGATGTTTCGCCCGAGTCAATGCAGCACCTACAGCGGATCCTCCACGAGGTCTTGCGCTCCTTTCGTTGGAAGGGACCGAAACAGCACTTGCCGAGCGTATGACTCATAACCCTTCCATCGAGCGAACAGCCACCGGCAAGCCGGTGTCTGCCGCTCGTCTCAAATGTGTTATGTGAAAAATGAGAGGCAAGACATAGAGAATGAACAAAAGCGATCTTGAAACTCTTGTCGATATCAGGGTCAAAGAAGCAAAATTATTGCTCGACAATAATTGCTATGAAGGGGCATACTATTTGCTGGGATATGCACTGGAGTGCGCAATCAAAGCATGCATTGCCAAACAGGTAAGGGAGCATGACTTCCCAGACAAGCAACTCGCTAATGCCGCCTATACGCATAGGTTGGGTGATTTATTGGGGGTGGCCGGACTAAAACAAAAACTGCAGGAGAAAGAGAAAACCGATGAAGAGTTCAAGCTCAACTGGGCTGTGACAAAGGACTGGTCTGAAGATGCAAGATATGAGCACACAATAGAGGAAACCACGGCAAAAGATTTTTTTAGAGCAATCACAAACAAAAAAACAGGAATCTTGGTATGGATAAAGAGCTGGTGGTAAGAGAAGTTCTGTCGGAGCAGATGATTGATGCTGGCGGGAAGCTCGTCGAACGGCTTGATCAATCAGAGTCGAATGTTCAAGCTGCGCTGTGGCTATTTTTGCCTGAGGAAAAAACATGGAAAATGATGATCATTTCACCATTGGTGAAAACCGATGGGCCACGAAGTTTTTATAAACGCATCTTGGAGGCGAATAAAAAAGCCGACGAATCGGAGTTTATCATCTCACTGAATGATGTCGGAGTCGCAGATACTTCCATTCCTCTGATCAATTTACTCAGGATTGCGATATCTACAGGAAGCGGAATTACTGGGATTCGGTTTTCGAAAAACACCATAAATGGGGCCTTTATCGAAGATGCCTATATTTACAGAATCAATATCAGCACATAACGAGTCGGTGCAGCGAATCCGCAAAAGACGCGGCTCGCTGACCTTCATGTTCTTAAGCAGCGGCACAATACAAATAAGGCAGGAAATTGATGGCAAGAAAAAAGACAACTGAAAGCAAACGCCCGATTGAGTCCTACGAGCATAAGGGCAAGAAGCGGGTGAACAATCCGCCCGTCGGGCTGGTAACGCCGGACACCGACCCGGACGCGGGGGCGAAGAAAAGCTACGCCTACGACCCGCACCTGGACCCGCAACTGCAATGGGCGGGCAAGGCTGAGCATACGTCGTTCGAGGTGCCGACGGTCTCCCTGCACGTCCACGAGCGCATTGATCCGCGCACCATCATAGAAGCGGTTCGCAAGCGCAACGGCGGTGGCATGGTGCAGGGGTCGCTGTTCGAGATGCTGGGGGAGAATCCTCCCCTGCGCGAGGCCATCGAATTTTACAAGCACGCCCACGGCTGGTCCAACCGCTTGGTGGCGGGCGACAGTCTGCTGGTGATGAACTCGCTCTTGGAAAAGGAGGGCATGGCGGGCAAGGTGCAGATGATCTTCAATGACCCGCCCTACGGCATCAAGTACGGCTCCAACTTCCAGCCCTTTGTCAACAAGCGCGACGTGAAGGATGGCAAGGACGAGGACCTGACCACCGAGCCAGAGCAGATCCGCGCGTTCCGCGACACGTGGGAACTGGGCATCCACTCTTACCTCACTTACCTGCGCGACCGCCTGCTGCTGGAACGGGAACTCCTCAACGAATCCGGCAGCGTATTTGTTCAGATCAGCGATGAGAACGTCCACCACGTGCGCGAGTTGATGGATGAGGTGTTTGGGGCGGGGAATTTTGTTGTATCAATTGCATTCCAAAAGAAAGCATATCAAGACTCAAACCTTGTCGCTCCGGTAAATGACTTCGTTCTGTGGTATGGGAAAGACAAGAAGAAAACGAAATGCAATCATCTATTCGTGCTCAACGAGTTCTCTGGTGATATTGGCAAATACAACCGAATCCTATCGCCGATGGGGCTTGTTGAGTCATCTAACGAATTGGAACCAACCGAAATTGAGGATCGGCTTAAGAAGGGATGGCGGTTGTTCAGAGAGGACTATCCTCTAATAAGCCAAGATCCGGCCTCTGGGCCACAACCGTTTGAATTTGGAGGGAAAGTATATTTGCCCACCCAGAATAGGCATTGGAGCATCAAGTATCCTGATGGATTGGAACAGTTGGAAAGAAAGGGAAGGATAAGGGCCACAAACGACAGGCTCTACGGAATAATGTTTTGGGATGACAATCCTTTGATTCCGCTCAGCAATTTCTGGGCAAAAATGAAAGGGGCTGCGAACCCGATCTATGTAGTTCAAACAACGGAATTAGCTATCCAACGCTGCCTCCTGATGACCACCGACCCGGGCGACCTGGTCTTCGACCCGACCTGTGGCAGTGGCACCACGGCCTATGTTGCCGAGCAGTGGGGGCGACGCTGGATCACCTGCGACACTTCGCGCGTGGCGCTCACGCTGGCAAAGCAGAGGCTAATGACCGCCGTTTTCGACTACTACGAACTGGCCCACCCGCAGGAAGGTGTGGGCAGTGGCTTTATCTACAAGACCGTGCCGCACGTCACCCTCAAGTCCATCGCCAACAACGAGCCGCCCGGCACGGAAACGCTCTACGACCAGCCGCTGGTGGATCGGAAGAAACACCGCGTCAGCGGCCCCTTCACCATCGAAGCCGTGCCCGCTCCGGCGGTGAAATCTATCGAGGAGACCCTCACCCCGACCCTCTCCCAGGGGGAGAGGGAGTTTGGCGCCGATACCTCCATCGCCCGCTCCGGCGAGACCCTGCGCCAGGGTGAATGGCGCGATGAGCTGCTGCGCACCGGGATTCGCGGCAAAGCCGGCCAGCACATCCGCTTCGCCCGACTGGAGCCGTTGCCCGGCTGCCGTCATCTGCACGCCGACGGCGAGACCCGTCCCAGCGACGAGGGCAAGGATTCGGTGCGGGAGAGCGGTACGGCCTACGCCCCCCAGCGCATCGTGGTCTCCTTCGGCCCGGAACACGCGCCGCTGGAACAGCGCCAGGTGGCCCAGGCCATCGAAGAGGCGCAAACACTCGTGCCCAAACCCAAGCTGATCGTGTTCGCCGCCTTCCAGTTCGACCCGGAAGCGGCAAAGGACATTGACGAAACCAACTGGCCGGGCGTGACCCTGCTTAAGGCGCAGATGAACGCCGACCTGCTGACCGACGACTTGAAGAAAAAGCGAGCCAGCAACGAATCCTTCTGGCTGATCGGTCAGCCGGATGTGCGGCTGGAGCGCATTGCTCCCTCACCCCAACCCTCTCCCACTGGGAGAGGGAGCAAGGGTGAGGGAGTTCAGTGGCGGGTCAGCGTCGAGGGCTTCGACTATTACAACACCAAGACCGGCGGCATCGAATCGGGCGGCGCGGGTCAGATCGCCGTCTGGCTGCTGGATACCGATTATGACGGCCGCAGCCTCTATCCGCGCCAGGTCTTTTTCCCGCAGGCGGGCGAAAGCGAGGGCTGGGCGCGGCTGGCGAAGAACCTCAAGGCCGAGATTGACGAGGAATTGATTGAAGCCTACCGGGGCACGGTGTCGCTGCCCTTTGCGGCGGGTGAGCATAAGCGCATCGCGGTCAAGATCGTGGACGACCGGGGCATCGAGAGCCTGAAAGTGCTGGGGGTGGAATGATGGGGAAAACGACCATTGACCGTCTCATCATCAACACGCCCTACGCGGAGCCGGAACGCCACTGGCGCTATGAACGCGAGACGCGCAGCTTCGACTTGGTGGAGGGCCGCCGCCCGGCAGGCTATGTGGTGGCCTCGGGCGAGTCCAAGGCTTTCGACGATCCCGGCATCTTTGTGGAAATCCCTCTGGTCAACCAGATTCGTCCGCGCGTGGCCGCCTGGCGCGAAGCGGCCTATCCGGGCGTGAGTAGCATCACCAAGCGTCTGCTGGAGCACTGGCGCGACCCGGAAGAGTTCGAGGCGCGGCGCTTTTTCTTCTGCCAGTTGGAGGCGGTGGAGACGTTGATCTGGCTGACCGAAGCGCCGGCCGCCGAGCGGGTGGGCATCGAGCTTCCCGGGGACGGCGGGGCTTTTCTGCGCCGGTGCTGCAAGATGGCTACCGGCTCCGGCAAGACCATCGTGATGGCTATGGTGATCGCCTGGCATATCCTCAACAAGGTCGCTTACCCGCAGGACTCCCGCTTCGCCAAAAATGTTTTGGTGGTGGCCCCGGGGCTGACGGTGAAGACCCGTCTGGCGGTGCTGGAACCGACGGCGGTGGGGAACTATTACGAGGCCTTCAACATCGTGCCTTCGGCCCTGCTGGACAAACTGCGGCAGGGAAAGGTGCGGGTGCGCAACTGGCATGTTCTGGCCTGGGACAGCGAAGAGCAGGTCAAGAAACGGCGTAGCGTGGACAAGCGCGGCGTCAAGAGCGACGAAGCCTACACCCGCGAAGTGCTGGGCGAGATGGCCAAGGCTCGCAACCTGCTGGTGATCAACGACGAGGCGCACCACGCCTGGCGGGTCAACTGGGAAGCGGAAGGCAAATACTTGCGCAGTCGGGATATGAAGGACAGCGCCGAGGAGGCCACGGTCTGGATTGGCGGGCTGGACCGGCTGCACCGTTCGCGGGGCATCCTCACATGCTACGACTTTTCCGCAACGCCCTTCACACCGTCGGGCAAGAAGAGCAGCGAGGAGGCGCTCTTCGGCTGGATCGTCAGCGACTTTGGGCTGAACGACGCCATCGAATCGGGGCTGGTCAAGACCCCGCGCGTGGTGGTGCGCGACGACGCCGTGCCGGACGCGAAGACCTACAAATCGCGCCTCTACCACATCTACAATGACCCGGACGTAAAAGACGACCTGAACCGCCCGGCCGGGCCGGAAGAACCGCTGCCCGACCTGGTACTGAACGCTTACTACCTGCTGGGCTACGACTGGCGGGAGGCGTGGAAGGCGTGGAAAGAAGCCAATCTGCCCACCCCACCGGTAATGATCACTGTCTGCAATCGCACCGAAACGGCGGCGCGGGTCAAACACGCCTTTGACTCCCGGCGCATTCATATTGACGAACTGTGCGACCCGGAGCGCATCCTGCACATTGACTCTAAGGTGCTGAAGGAGGCGGAAGAGCGCGAGGAGCCGGTTGCACCGCTGGAGACGGCGGAAGCGGACACTGAGACCGAAGAAGCCGAAGCGCCAGCGGAGCGCAAGCTGACCAAAGCCGAACAGGCCGAACTGCTGCGCCGGACGGTGGATACGGTGGGCAAGGCCGGGCAGCCGGGGGCGGGCATCCAGAAGGTCATTTCCGTGGGTATGCTGAGCGAGGGCTGGGACGCCAAGACGGTGACGCACATTATGGGCCTGCGCGCTTTCACCAGCCAGTTGTTGTGCGAGCAGGTGGTGGGGCGTGGCCTGCGGCGAACATCTTACGAAGTCAATCCGGAGACAGGGCTGTTCGAGCCGGAATATGTCAACATCTTTGGCGTGCCCTTTACCTTCCTACCCCACGAAGGGGGCGAGGACGGGCCGCCTCCGCCACCCACGCCCAAGACCGCAGTCGAACCGGACCCGGCAAAGGCGGAATTTAAAATCCGCTGGCCTAATGTGGTACGCATTGAGCGCGTCTTTCAGCCAACGCTGACGCTGGATTGGGCCAAGGCGCGTACACTGGAACTGGACGCCGCACAGACAGCGCAGGTGGCCGAACTGGCCCCGGTGCTGGAAGGCAAGCCGGACGTGAGCCAGATCAGCCGCATCGAGTTGGAGCGTCTGGCGCGGGAGTTCCGCATTCAACGCATCATCTTCGTGACGGCGCGAGACGTGTTCGACCAGATGAAGCACACCTGGCAGGGCAGCCGCGAGGTCTTGCTGGCCCAGTTGGTGCGCATCGTGGATGAATTCATCCGTTCGAACAAGATCGCCATTTCCCCGCCGCTGTTTTATCAGGATGAGCTGCGCCGTCGGCTGATCATCACCCTCAATATGTCGCGGGTGGTGCAGCACGTCTGGGAGGCGGTGCGGCAGGATAACACCGAACGGCTGACGCCGGTGTTTGACCGCGACCATCCCATCCGCGCCACGGGCGAAATGCGCACCTGGTATACCGGAAAGCCCTGCGAGCGGACAAAAAAATCGCACATCAACGTCTGCATTTATGACAGCGCCTGGGAAGCGTCGGACGCCTTTGTGCTGGACGACAGCAAGCACGTCGCCGCCTGGGCCAAGAACGACCACCTGGGGTTTGAGGTACTCTATGTTTATCGCGGCGTAGTACGCAAATACCGGCCCGACTTTCTGGTGCGGCTGACTAATGGCGAAATGATCGTCCTGGAGACCAAAGGGCAGGATATGGAGCAGGATAAAGTAAAGCGCCGCTATCTCGAAGAATGGGCACAGGCCGTGAACGCCCAGGGGGGCTTTGGGCATTGGCGTTGTGCGGTGGCGAAAGAGCCAGGCGAGATTCGGGATATTCTGATCAAGAATGACGCAACCGAAGGGAGAGGCTAACAGGCGCTCCACCGGCACGGGGAGCCTTAACCCCCCTAAAGCCTAAATTAGAATTTTTCAGGCCTATTTTTGTTTGAGTCGAGTAGACCAGTTTCTCCAGATACCGCAGGTTGAGGTTTGTTTTCTCCGTTTACCGCCTGGTTTCCCGGCGGTGCCACATTATTTCAACCATGTATCCGTTGGCCCCGGCCCCTCACAGAACCGGACGTGCAGA
>JAHJQK010000093.1 GCA_018819135.1 Pseudomonadota bacterium
AATTTTTATCAAAAAAAGACCCTCTCCATGTTGTGCTTTAATAAATAGCTATTTATCGATGGGTGGAAGAGATGAAAATTGAGGGAAAAAGTATTAAGGAGGTTTTTATTGGCTGACCCTTTTGCAGATCAGGTCATAAAAAAAATCGGTCAGGCCGGCGGGCTTTACCATCGCCTTATTTTATTGGTCGGGCCTGCGGGGTCGGGCAAAACTAAGGCACTCCAGGAAGTCCATAACCGTCAAGGTGTCCCCCTGATCAATGTAAATCTTGAATTAACTCAACGCATGCTTGATTTGACTGGAAAACAACGAGCGTTACAGGTTCCGAAACTTCTTGGGGATATAATCGATAAAGTAGATGGTGATATTGTTCTTTTGGACAATATTGAGATTCTCTTTGATATTTTGCTTAAACTGGACCCGCTTCGGCTGCTTCAGAATATATCACGCCTAAAAACGATAGTTGCCGCCTGGAATGGTTCCATCGATAAAAAACAGATCACTTACGCTATACCGGATCACCCAGAATATCGAAGATACCCAATCCGAGATTTTCTGGTGGTAACCCTGGAAGCGAAGACATGAAGCAGATAAAGAGAAATGCATGGGGGGTTGACCAGATGAAATATAGAGACTTGATCCAATTTGAGCCTATTGAGTCCGTTGTCCAGCTAAGGGATGCCAATGAGGCGAAAACTGCCCGCCAGCTTGTCAAAACCTATGTCATCTCGGAGGAAATGGCTGAAAAATTGACCGAACTTGTCATTCCCCAGCTTCAATTTGACCAGCCTGTAGACAACAAGGGTCTTCTGGTGGTCGGAAATTATGGAACCGGAAAGTCACATCTCATGTCGGTCATTTCCGCACTCGCAGAGGGGTCTGATTTGGCGGATTGTCTCAGTAATGCAAAAGTGGCGAAAGTCGCGGGAAAAATCAGTGGCCGGTTTAAGGTAGTCCGAACAGAGATCGGCGCCACCACCATGTCTTTGCGTGATATCCTCGTAGCCGAGCTGGAAGAACACTTAGCCGCTATGGGTGTAGAATATTCCTTTCCTTCTGCAGCGCAAGTCCCCCATAACAAACGGGCCTTGGAAGAAATGATGTCTGCGTTTCACCGGAAATACCCAGACCAGGGGCTGCTTTTGGTTGTGGATGAACTTCTCGATTACCTGCGCACGCGTAAAGATCAAGAGCTAATATTTGATTTGAATTTCCTCCGCGAGATCGGTAAAGTCTGCAAGGATCTGCGCTTTCGCTTCATTGCTGGCATTCAAGAAGCTATTTTTGACAGCCCGCGTTTCTCGTTTGTAGCCGATAGCATTCGGAGAGTCAAAGACCGCTTCGAACAAATCCTAATTGCTCGCAAGGATGTAAAATTCGTCGTGGCGGAACGTTTGCTCAAAAAGACGGGTGAGCAACAAACCAAAATCCGGGAGCACCTAAACCGCTTTGCCAAATTTTATGGCCGGATGAATGAAAGGATGGATGAGTTCGTGCGCCTCTTTCCTGTGCACCCCGATTATATTGATGTTTTTGAACAGATAAGGATGGCTGAAAAACGCGAGGTACTTAAGACCCTTTCTCTGGCTATGAAGAAACTCCTTGACCAAGAAATTTCCAAGGATAAGCCGGGAGTAACCGCCTACGACAGTTATTGGGTTAACCTGCGTGAAAACCCATCTTTCTTGGGCGTGACGGCAGAGGAGCTACGGGACGGCCTGTGTCTGTTCCAGCCTGGCATAGAAGACCTGGGCGGCGATCCCGCTGACGACCTGCTCTCCCAGGTGGAGACCATCCTGCGGGAAATCCACAAGACGGTGAGTGGGCAATTTATCTCCTCCAATCCGGATAATCGGCAGTATTATTTGGATCTCAAAAAAACCGATGACTTCGACGCCTTGATCGAAAAGCGCGCCGAATCCCTCGATGCCCCACAACTCGACCGCTATTATTATGAGGCCTTAAAGCGGGTCATGGAATGTACAGATCAGACTTACGTCACGATCTACAAAATCTGGCAGTATGAACTCGAATGGCTGGAGTGCAAGGCCGCGCGCCAGGGATACCTCTTCTTCGGCGCACCCAATGAACAGTCCACTGCAGTGCCGCCGAGGGATTTTTATATTTATTTTATCCAACCATTCGATCCACCTCACTTCAAAGATGAGAAGAATCCTGACGAGATCTTCCTGCGCCTGATCAATACGGATGAGTCTTTTCGCAATACTCTAAAGAGCTATGCTGCATCCCTGGACCTGGCATCCAGGGCTTCTGGGCACGCCAAGAGCACCTATGAATCCGCTGTAAGGCTGCGTTCCCATTTGGATGCGGCCAAGACTTTTTTGGAATCACTCCAAGCTTACACTTCTCCAGGCAAGCTTAAAAATTTCCGCTACGACGCCCATGAAGTGAATGGCCACCGCGAGGGACTCCAAGCGATGGAGGAGATTAAATACCTTCAAGAAATGGTGTCTGATCTTGGAGCCACGGCCTCGTATTTATCCACGGCCGAGGCTGTATTGCCCACCGAGCATGAATGGATCAAGAAAATGCAAACAGCGCGGGGTGATATCCTTGGCCAGATCAGCGATCCGGCAAAACGCGGGACGGCAGCATTTCGCCAGCAGACTCAACGCAAGCTTGCCGATCTCAAGAAGTCATACCTGAAGGCTTACCTTAGCCTGCATACCAAAGCGAAATTAGGCGTAAGTGAGGACAAACGCAAGGCTCAGCTAACGAACGACGAACGGCTCAAAATTCTTCAGAAGCTTTCCACCATCGATCTCATGCCCAGACAACAGCTGACCGATTTCCAGAACCGTCTGACAGGATTAAAGAGCTGCTTCTCGCTTACCGAGCAAGAATTAAACGCTTCTCCTGTCTGTCCGTATTGCAATTTTAAACCCACCCCCGAGATGCCAACAATCTCAGCAGGGAAGCTGCTTGATGGGCTTGATGACGAACTCGACAAGCTGGTAGAGAACTGGACCCAGACGCTTCTCACCAATTTAGGAGACCCCGTAACGAAAGAACGAATTAAAAAAGCTCTATCGGCTGGACAGAGGAAAATTATTGAAAAAATCTTGAAAGATCGCTCTCTGCCTGAGAAGATCGACCAAGACCTGGACTTTAAGGAATGGAACTTCCGAAGCATGGCCGACTCGGTGGCCTCAGTCGTGGAAATGGCCATATGCATGGCCAATGGAGGCGGTGGTACAGTAGTCTTTGGCATCAATGACAAGGCCGTCGGCAGGCAACGG
>JAHJQK010000094.1 GCA_018819135.1 Pseudomonadota bacterium
CCTATTATAATTCTTAGTGTCAAATTTCAAATTTTCAGGCCTGATATTGACGGGCAATCCCTTTGTCCAATAGCTCCTGAATCTCCTGCTGGCTGTATCCTAACTCTTTGAGAATTTCAGAAGTATGCTCGCCGAGCAGCGGGGGACGCCGGCGAATCTTGGGGGCCTTCCCGGAAACAAATATGGGGGTCTTGATGATCTTCACCTTTCCCTTCTCGGGATCTTCAATATCCTCCATAATCTGCCGGAATTGCACATGAGGGTCTTGGATAATCTCATCAATATTCATCAATCGGCCGCAGGGAACGTTGGCCGTTACGAATATGGATTCCAGCTCCCGGCTTCCATATTGTTTGGTCACTTTGGTAACCTCAGCGGCCAATTCCGGTCGATTCTGACGCCTTCCGTCGAGCGTAGAGTAGCGAGGATCCCTGAAAAGATGACCGAGCTTGAGCGCCTGGCAAAGGTTTTTCCACATCTCATCGGTGGTAACAGTGATATAAATGTAACCATCCTTGGTCTCAAAGGCCTGGTAGGGAGCGGCGGCCAAATACCCTGATCCCATACGTACCGGCAGTTCACCGGTCATGGTGTACATGGCTACAAACTGCCCCATCTGCATGATGGCGACGTCCAGCAAAGCAATATCAAATCGCTTTCCCTTGCCTGTCTTCTCCCGATCCATCAGAGCCAGTACAATGGCATAAGCAGTGTGGTTCCCCGCAAGATAATCGACCATCGTGGGAAGGACCCGGGAGGGCGGCCGGTCCGGTTCTCCGGTGTTGATCATAATCCCAGACATAGCCTGGGCGATAGGGTCGTAGCCGGGACGATCCCGATAGGGTCCATCTTGCCCGAAGCCGGAAATGGAGCAATAAATGATCTTCGGATTCACCTGGGCTACCTTTTCATAGCTCAAATTCAGCTTGTCCATCGTGCCGGGGGTAAAATTTTCGAGTAGCACATCTGACTTCTGGATGATTTTCATCACGGACTCATGGCCTTGCGGCTTCTTGAGGTCGATCGCGATACCCCGTTTGTTCCGGTTAAAATTCAAAAAAGCCGAACCGCTGACCGTCCTCCGCCAAAAATCCCCTGCGAGCGGCTCAATTTTTATGACATCGGCCCCCATATCCGCGAGCAACATCGAACAGGCTGGACCCGCAATCACCTGGGTGAAGTCGGCAACCCTTATACCTTTCAAGGGCAGCCATGAATTCATTTCGCTGGTCATGCTTACCTCCTCTTTAAAATTTAAGGGGACGCAGATTTACGCAGATAACCGCAGATAATCAAGCGTCACGCTTAGGAAATCCTTTGCCCGCAGTATGGGCAAAATTTAAAATCTGAGTTCATTTGCTGGCCGCATTTTGGGCACCGCAATGGTGCTGGTCGGAATGAGCTCCACTGGGACCTCTCCGCTTCTGCGGATACCCTGCCACAGCGGCTGCATTCCAGGAAAAGCTCTCCCCGCTTGATCGGGATAAGGGGGATAAAAAAAATACTTAGGTAATGATCCAGGCGTTTGAGCCGGGCGGAGGGCAAGCCGCATTTTGGGCAGACCCGCATTTGGTCGTCTACTTGAACCTTCCTGGGTTGCACACCACCGATGAAAATAAAAGCGCACCTCCTTAGGAGCCTGGGGGGACTCCTTTCTAACATCATTCTTTATTCGGTTTTTCACTCCGCGATCCCAGCGTATTCCGCGGCGAAGAAGAAAGCGAGACCACTTTTTTCGCCCGGTCGGATTGCCTGGCCGCGTCCAGAACAAGTTGGGTTCGCCAAACCTCTTCTCCGGAAGCAATTGGGCTCCGTTCTTGCTGGATGGCATCGATAAATTCCTGGAGTTGCAGTGTATAATTGGAGGGATTTTGCTCCCCTGAGACGATCCTCTTGCCGTTCAAATCAAGATGATATCCAAAACCAAAAGGTTTTCCCGTTCCATACTCCTGTAAACGCATGACCCCTTTGGTTCCTACCAATTTTTCTTTCTTGGTCATTTTCTTTTTAACTCTCCCCTTCTTGCACTCTTTAACCGCTCCGGCGGTTAATACCTGCCCCAGCAGGGTCTGCAGGAAAAAGTAAACTTCAAAAATTTTTCTTAACCCATATGCCGGTATAGGCGGCGATGATTGGATGAATCGGAAACCAGGGGGGAGGAACCCCCAAGATTTTTGTCTCATTTTCATATCAAATAAAAAATTTTCTCAACCTCTATAAAATCGAAAATAGAGTAGTATTTTTCTAAAGTAAATTCAAGATTCTTTTATGGAGCGTTTTTTCAAGATGATTTGGATTGGTCTTTGAGGTTTTTCTCGCGGATAAAGTGGTCTACGATCTGATGCAGACTGGGCTTTCCCTGAAAACAAGCCTGGCTATAATTGGTTCGCCATCACCGTCAAATAACTTTTTCAGAGGCCGCCGAAAAAAAACACTTGACAATCTATTGGGGATTAATTATATTTATCAGTATAATCTTATTACTCTGATTTTTAATTATAATCAAATTAAACAGAATAAAGGATATTTGGGCCGAGCTGGGGAAAATTGGCCGAAAACATGTCTATTAAAGTTTTATCGATTTTTTCCCCAAAAGGATATGATATGGCAAACCCTGAGATGGCGTTGGCCCAGAAAAGGAGCTTCCTGGCTTGGATCTGCTCCCATGATGGGGGTAGCAAAGTTGAGCAACCTTAGGAAAAGACCTAAAATAAGGAGAAAATCAATGGTCAAAAAAGATAAGAACGGATGTTTAGCGGCGGGGGGGAAGAATACAAGTAGCTGTAAAGTCGAATCCTTGATCAGTATCGATGAACGAGGACAGATGGTGCTTCCCAAAGAGTTAAGAGATAAGGCCAAGATTCAACCAGGGGATAAACTGGCAATTATAAGCTGGGAAAGAGAGGGAGAGATATGTTGTATGGCTTTGATAAAGTCGGAGTATCTCGCTGAACGGGTAAAAGATTTTCTCGGGCCGGTTATGAAAAATATGTTCACCAGTTGAATTCCGTGGCGGCCTATGTCGGCTGCCTGGCGGGAGCCATTACCAAAGAAGAGTATCTAAAAGCGATCCGAGAGGCGGGATTTCGAGAGACCCGCGTCGTCGGCGAGTCTACTTTCCCGGTGGAGTTGATGGCCAACGACCCGACGGCCAGGGAAATCGCCAAGAATTTCCAGTTATCCCAAGAAAAAGTAAACGATTTGGCCAGCGCGGTGGCCAGCATGAAGGTTTTTGCGGTTAAACCACGTGCTTAACTGCACCCGGAAATGAAAATTCCATGTCGCCAGAAAATCTTCACCCCGTTTCCGGGTTTTAAGAGCATCCCCCCCTATCGCCTTAATCCCATAGCCGGGGCGTTTTTTCTGGAACTGCAATTGATCGTCTCGTAAAAAATCAAAAACATTCCCTTCCCTGAGGCAACCATTCTTTTTCCCCTGATTTTTTTAGCAAATGATTCCAAATTGCATGAAGAAGCTGTATAATTTTTTTTAAGGAGTGGATATGAAAGGTATGACGCGGCGAAAATTTTTATGGCTCTTGTCCATGTCCGCGACGGGGTTGGTGACCGGCTGCACCGCGAATCCGGTCACCGGGAGACAACAACTGATGTTTGTATCCGAGGAGCAGGAGATTCAAATTGACAAAATGTATTCCCCTTTTCAATTTTCCTCCGATTATGGCCAAGTGCAGGATAAAGCCCTCAATGATTATGTCAACCAGGTCGGCCAAAATATGGTTGTTCGCACCCATCGGCCGAATATACCTTACTCCTTTCGAGTAGTGAATGCATCTTACGTGAATGCCTATGCCTTTCCTGGCGGCAGCATCGCCTGTACGCGGGGAATTCTGCTATCCCTGGAGAATGAAGCGGAATTGGCCGCCTTGCTGGGTCATGAATTAGGGCACGTCAATGCCCGTCACACCGCTCAACAGATGTCCCAAGGCATACTATCCCAGGCTATTGTAGGCGGCCTCTCGGTGTTAGCTGGCACGCAGGGGGGAGTGTTTGGCCAACTGGCTTCTCAACTGGGAAGTTTCGGAGCCGGAGCCCTGCTGGCATCCTACAGCCGGGAGAACGAGCGTGAGGCTGATGCCTTGGGCATGGAATATATGGTTAAGGCCGGATATAATGCAACGGGTATGGTGGGGCTGCTGGACATGCTCCGGAGTCTCTCCAAAAATAAACCGGGATCCATCGAGCTAATGTTTGCCACCCATCCCATGAGTGACGAGCGCTATCAAACCGCGGTCGAAAACTTACAAAACGAGTATCAATCCGCTAAAAACCTTCCCCTGTACCGGGAACGGTTCATGGATCACACCGCCAAACTGCGTTCCCTTAAAGGAGCTATCGAGGAGATGCAGAAAGGCGAACAAGAGATGAACCGTCAAAAATTTGGGGATGCCGAAGCACTTTTTCACAGCGCTCTGCAACAAGCCCCTGATGATTATGCCGGCCTGATCATGATGACCCTATGTCAAATCATCCAGAAGAAAAATGAGGAAGGACTGCGCTACTCTGAAAAGGCGAAAGCGGTTTATCCGCAAGAAGCCCGGGCCTATCACCTGAGTGGATTTGTTAAACTCCGCACCAAGGATTTCCAAGGGGCTTACCAGGATTTTAGCGCCCATGAAAAACTTCTACCTGGCAACCCCACCACGATCTTTTTCAAAGGCTTCGCCCGGGAGGGCATGGAGCATAAACCCGAAGCGGCCAAAGAATACCATCGCTACTTGCAAATCGTGCCGAAGGGCAAATTCGCCCAGCACGCCTACCAGCGCTTGGTGGAATGGGGCTATTATAAACGCTAAGGAGGGCTTATTCCCTCAGGTTTTCGGTTAATCTTAGTAGGGACAGCGGATCGACCCGCGCCCCATTGATTCTGATCCCCCAATGGAGGTGGGGTCCTTTGGATCTTCCGGTGGAGCCCACCCTACCAAGCATGGCTCCCGTCCTCACTCTATCCCCCTCACTGACCAGGGTTTGGGAAAGATGGAAATACATCGAATATGTACCCCACCCGTGGTCGAGAATGACTGATTTCCCGGAGAAGAAGAGCTGGTCGACCAGAGCAACAACCCCGCTATTACTGGCCAATACGGGGGCCCCTTCATCTGCCCGCAGGTCCACGCCTGTATGCGGATTTCTGGCTTGGCCATTAATAATACGGCGCAGGCCAAAGGCCGTAGTGGATTCCCCCGGCACGGGACGGACAAAAGCACCACTCCATAGTTTTTCATCCCTGTAGCCCTGGAATAAGTCCTTCAGCCGCTTTTCCTCTCTCTCCACCCGTTCAAGGGTTTGCGGATCCAGATCCACCATAGAGGAGGGTAGCGACAGTGTCTGGGTTTTGAACTCGACTTTCTCCACCTTTAACAGCAATGCGCTGGTGTAGACCCTCCGCTTCCCATCTTTCGCAATGACCTTGAGTTCGTATGTGGCCGGCCTGGTGTTCATGTCAATCCCAAGCAGCCCCTCGTTGGTCCTCTTGTGTCCCGCAAAGGCCATGGGGAATTTTTCTCCCCGAAATTCCCCATAGACAGTTTTAATCGACGCTGGGCCAGAGGCCCTTACAAAGCAGACCCCCCCCTGCTTGACCACCTTCGGAAAATACTCGACAAGAAGAGTATTTTCAGCGCACGAAGTCCTTTCGGCCGATACAAAAAGAATGGCGATGAGGGTAAGAAACTGAAAGCTCTTCATTAGATTCTTAGATTCTCAGTGTCTTGGATGTGAAAAAAAAGTGTTCTCTGTGACCTCTGCGTCCCCCGTGGCCAAGGAAACTTTTGGACATTTAGTTATTTTTCATCAAATGCCGGACAGCCTTCTCCAGACCATCCAGAGTGAGTTCAAACATGGGAAAGATCATGCGGATGGTTTGGATGGTGCGGACATAGGCCCATTCACGGTCGAACCTGGGATTGAGCCAGGCGGCGTGGCGGAAAGTCTTGGCCAATAAGTTCAGCCGGTCGATGGAAGTGTGCAGGCTTCGTTCCTCAATGTGGATGGAACCGTCGGCGCCCATGAGTTCGTAAGGAGCCATACTGGCATCGCCTACAATGATCAGCCTCGTCTCCGGGTCGAAACGGAGAAATTCCTCAATCCGCTGTGGCTTGCGGCGCCTTGGTGGATCGGCCCATACGAAATCATAAACGGTGTTGTGAAAATAAAAAGTTTTCAGGTCTTTGAATTGATCTCTGGCATAATTAAATAAAACCTGCACGACATCGACAAAAGGGTCCATCGACCAGCCACCGTTGTCGATCATCAGGATCACCTTCAGTCGATCTTTGAGGTTGCGGTCAAAAATGATTTCAATCTCGCCGGCGTTGCGCAGGGTCTCATAGATTGTTTTTTCCACATTCACCCGGTCCTTAGGCCCAACTGGGACCATGTGCCTGAGGCGTTTCAGGCCTTCGCTCAACTGAGAAGTGGTGAGCGGCCCTTCTTGCGAGTAGTCCCGGTACCGCCGATCCAGAGCAACCTTTACCGCACTCCGGCCATGCGATTTTCCGCCTATGCGCATTCCTCCAGGATGGTGCCCGGAATGACCGACCGGAGAAGTGCCCCGCGTGCCAATCCATCTGCTACCCCCGTGATGGGCTTCGGTTTGTTCCTTTAGACGTTGCAGAAAATATTCAATCAATTGCTGGGGAGTAAGACGGGAAAGTTCTTCCTCGTCCACACCCAGGGCTCTGGCCACGCTTTGTGGATCACGCAGCCATTCCTCAAGCAACATTTTCGCGGCTTCATCCAAATCTATCCCTTGCGGGTCTGGCATGTCCATCCCTTTGAAATAATGGGCAAAGACTTGATCATAGAGGTCAAAATAGCGTTCGCTTTTAATGAGAATGGACCGGGCCGAGGTGTAAAAATCCTCCAGGGAATCGATTAACCCCAAGTTGAGCGCTTTTTGCAGGCGCAAAAAGGAGGTGGGAGTCACAGGAATCCCCCCATCCCGAAGTTTATAGAAGAATTGGACAAACAAACTTTTTCTCGATTCCCCCCTTGCCCTCTCCCCGAGCGAGGAAAGGGGTGGTGTATGAGGTCTAATTGCGGAAACGGGCAACCTGCTGGGCAGCAACCATGTAGTCCGAGCTCTTTTTAAAAAGTACCCCCAGGTAGGGCACTTCGCCCCTGTTCAGCCTCCCGGGCCGGAAATCCGGATCACAGCGTAAGGCGCGAATCCAGTTGATCAGCTCCCTGGTGGCTGGTTTCTTTTCCACCCCGGGGATTTCCCGTAAGCGATAAAAAGTTTCGATACAGGCTTTGCCCAGTTCCTTGTCTAATTGGGGAAAATGCACATTAATGATTTCGCGCATCATGTCCGGATTGGGAAAAGCAATGTGGTGAAAGGTGCAGCGCCCCAGAAAAGGATCCGAAAGGTCCTTCTTAGCATTGCTCGTAATGACGATCACCGGCCGATGCTTGGCTTTAATGGTTTTATCGATTTCCACGATATCGAAGCTCATCTGGTCCAGCACATCCAGCATGTCATCCTGAAAATCCGTATCGGCCTTGTCAATTTCATCAATAAGCAGGACCACCCGCATATCCGCAGCAAAAGCCTGCCCGATTTTGCCCATTTTGATGTAATCCTCGATGTCGCTCACATCCCGCTTGGAGTCGCCGAAACGGCTGTCATTCAGGCGAGTAAGCGTATCATACTGGTATAGGGCATCCACCAGTTTCATACTGGATTTCACGTTCAGAACAATGAGGGACATATGCAGGGCTTCGGCGATGGCGTAGGCCAGCATGGTTTTCCCTGTTCCCGGCTCCCCTTTCAGCAGGAGAGGCATCTCCAGCTCCATGGAAATGTTGACGATCCTGGCCAGTTCAGGATCGAGCACGTATTTGGAAGCTCCGGTAAATTTAAGAAATTGTGACCCCGAATTCATTCATAAACTCCTTCTCTTCTCCTCCTTGAAAAATTATCCAGTTTTTCCCCGCGGAGATTGGGTTTTTATCCATTTTACTTATTCGCCGGCGTAAGTTCAACTATTACTTTGTAACCTGCCCTCAACCCCTTAACAGTTTACTTGATTTTGCAAGATTATTCTTATATCATTGGGACGTCTATTGAGAAAATCAGCATAAAATAAGGCAAGGATCTCACCTTTTCACAGAGGTATCCATGGGCGCATTGAAGCAACTTCAGGATCTCCTGCGCGACCTCTTTCAGCTTGAACTGGCCGATTTAGATTTTGGGTTATACCGGCTGCTTCACCTTAAAAAGGAAGAAGTAGAAGCTTTCCTAACCGAACAACTTCCCCGCAGAGTTGAAGAAGCATTTCAGTCGGTAACCGGCGAACAACGCTCTAATTTGGAAGAAGATGTTTCCAAATTGGCCGGTCGGATCAAAGAAGAAATCGGCGAAGAGGCTCTTCTTCCGAATGGAGATGTAAAACCTGAATTTCGGGCGACCAAAGTCAAATCGGCCCGCGCCCTCATTTCGGAATATGAAACCAAACGGCAGCAGTTTCAATCTGTAAAGGCCACTGAAGCGCAGAAGACCGAGGTATTCAACCATCTTTACGCCTTCTTTTCCCGCTATTACGAAGCAGGAGATTTTATACCCCGGCGGCGTTACGGGGCACGGAAAGCTTATGTCGTTCCCTACAACGGGGAAGAAACCTTCTTCCATTGGGCCAACAAAAACCAACATTATGTTAAGACGGGTGAGGCTTTCCGGGATTATTCTTTTAATATTGAAACACTGTCGGGGTCATGCCGGGTGCGTTTTGTTCTGACTTCCGCCAGCCTTCCCCCCGGCAACATCAAAGGGGATATCCGTTTTTTCTTCCCTCTTTCGGAAGAGGTCAATTGGAATGCAGAATCCCGGACCCTCCAAATTCCTTTCCATTACCGCCTCCCTACCGAAGAAGAAATAGAAAAGCGTGGGAAAAACAGCAAACTTCAGGAATCGGTTCTGCAAAGGGCCTTGCCGGAAATCCTGAATGCCATTCCTGATTTCACCCTGCGTTCGACCCTTGCTGAGGTGCTAGAGGAGAAGGAAGAACAGAAAGTCACTCTTCTCCTGAAGCGCATGCGCCATTTCTGCCGGCGCAATACCACTGATTATTTTATCCACCGGGATCTGGAAGGTTTCCTTAAGGGCGAATTGGAATTTTACCTGAAGGATCAGATAATCCATTTGGCAGATGCAGAGGGCGACCTTGACGTGAAGGTTCGCACCATCCGCGTTATCCGCTAACTGGCCGAGGAAATTATTACTTTCTTAGCACAAATTGAAGATGTGCAAAAGCGCTTATTCGAGAAAAAGAAGTTTGTTCTTCGGACCGACTATCTTATTCCCATTAAAAATGTTCTCCGCGATTTATGGAAGGAGGTTTTAGAGAACAAGGCCCAGATAGAGGCCTGGAAGAACCTTTTTGCCATAGAGCCCAAGAAAGACCTTTTTAATCAGAAGAGGAAGATTAACGAACAGTTCATTAAAGATCACCCGACGCTGGTGGTGGATACTTCTCATTTCAGCACCGAATTTAAAGAACGGGTCCTCGCAGGTTTTGAAGATCTTGACGAAGCCACTGACGGCATACTGATTCATAGTGAGAATTACCAGGCATTACGCTTTCTCAAACGAAAATTTGCTGGGAGCATTAACCCTACAACGATACATAATTAATTATATGGTTGACATCAATGCCTGACTATGCTACATGTTTTAGAAAAACATGGGGAGGTGTCAGGCCATGGTTCCAGAAAGCCGCGTGCAGGACGGGAGTTTTCCCATACCCAA
>JAHJQK010000095.1 GCA_018819135.1 Pseudomonadota bacterium
TAGACTATTAGCTTGTTTATGTGGAAACTCTTGTCAGCCTTTCGGCCCTGTAACTTGCTAAACTTGTAGCTCTATGGTAAATGTAACATACAGTCAATAATCCTTAATAGTCTAAATATTATGGGCTGAAAAAATGCTGTCATTTTGTTTGGCAAGGGATCTCTTTTCCTTCTCGGAAATGTTCTGGCCTAAGCTCAGCGCTGGTTTCCTTTAAATTATTAATAACCCAGGTAAAGATCTTCAGACCCAAATTCTCCCCTTGCTTACAGGGAGTCTTTTTTATGCGCTCGGAGGGCGCCAGTCTCATCGGAAGCCATTTCTTCAGATCCTTTTATAGGTCTGCATATTCTGAGTACCCCAAGGCTATGCAGGATCGAGTAGCTGTGGCGTCAAGGGCGTGGACTTTGCTACCTAACTCCACGGGGAAAAGAAAGGGAATTTCTTCCCCCTGCTGCAAAATATACTGCGTCAGGGCTACCTGGCTTCGGGTCAGCTTGGAATGCCCCTGCTGGACTCTTCCAGGCAAAAGGGGAATTATCATCAATGTAGATAAATTTTCATTTTATTTTAAAAAATGTAGACCACGACTCTATCGTTTCCCCGTTTTCTTGTCAAGATTTTTTTCCCAGCTTGCTTACCTTCACTTGGCCACTTCAGTTGGAAATTCATAAAGATTGGCAAGCAAGAGGCAGGGAGGGGATGAGTTCGGTTGAGGCGGGAAAGATTACGCTTTTAACGCATCGAACGAGTGAAACGATAGTCTACTCGGCCTTCAGGATGTTCTCAGCTTCCGCATATAGAGAAGGGCGGTGATCTTGGTCAGGTCCACAAGCTCGTCAATGGAAACGGACTCGTCCTGCTGGTGAGTATTGGAGTAAGGGCCGCCGACACCCAGGTTGAAGCAGGGCATCCCGCCTTCGTTTACCTGGAAGTTCATGTCCGTGCTTGCCAGCGTCCCTGTGAAAGGCAACTCCTGGCCGATGACTTCTTTGATGATCTCCCTCCCCTCCAAGACATAGGGGTCATGAGGAGAGACTACATATCCGTCCCGAAAATTGATGACTTCGATCTCGTACTTCAGATCGGCGTCATAGAACCGGTAGGCCAAGGGCGCGGGCCGGGTTTTTCCTCACCATGGTGACAATCTCATCTTCCTCAAGGCCGCAGCGGAGCATCGTCTCGATATACATCCGCATCCCTTCCACGGGAGGAGGATTGTAGATCTGGCCGAAATCCGTCGACATGATGCAGTGTTCGGGACCGACGGCGCGGATGGCATCGGCAATCTTTTGGGGATCGACTCGGTCACTGGTGGGCATGGTGGCAATGAAGCAGTGCTCGATAAATACCCCCTGCCCGATCATCTCTTTCTGTTCCTCCACCGAGGCGCGGCAGCCGAAGGAAACGGACAGCGGGTGAGTAATGATCGTCCGTTCAACGCCCACCCTGCGAACTTCAGCGAGGAGAGCGAAGATTTCCGCTGTGGAGATATGTCCCGTGGCCACGGTCATGTCATATTTTTTTACCAATTGCAGAATCTCCGTCACCACCGGAAGGAGTTTACCGCTCTCGTTTAAAATGCTGATCCCTTTCCCTTCGATCTTATGTTTCTGCATGTCGCACTTCGATGAAAAGGTCGGCATCCAGACCATCCTTGTGTGAATTTTACCCGCCATTTCAACCGCTGCGGGATTCAGCCCGCCAACCTCGATATCCAGGGCTATACCGCCAAAGAGCTCTATCCCCGGGACCAGTTGCTGGATGATATAGGTTACGGGCGTCGTGATATAGTCATGGCTCTTCAGGACGATCCCCCGCATCCCTGCCTCCTTGGCTTGGAGAGCCGCCTCATAAGCCGTCACCCTACGGCGGCGATTCGGATCCGGACCGATGTGAATATGAATGTCAATTGCCCCTTTGATCAGTTCAAAAGTGTCCATTTTTTTTCCTTTTTTCCTTTAAATTTGATGGTCTCCACCGCTTAAAATATTATATATCGCCCCGGCCAATTCAATACGGGGTTCCCGAGCCATTGCCTAAGCCAATACTTCCCCTTACTATTCTATTCTTTTCTCCGGAGAAACCACTTTTTCAGGTCCTGACTTCAATAAAATTTCTTGGATGAGCATTCTTCCTGATATCACAAATAAATCTTAAGGGTGTCTTTGACTCTCACGCTTCAACAGCTCAAGGATTCCTCCCGCTTTGACAATGCTGATTAGATCGGGTGCTAAAGCCGGCCCTTTTATCTCGTTGCCCGTCGTAAGGTTTTGCACCAGGGCATTTTCAAAATCGAGCTGCAACACCTCACCTTCTTTAAAGAGCTCTGAAACTCCCTTGCAGGCCATGACCGGTAAAGCCACGGCAATGCAATTGCGGAAAAAGATACGCCCGAAGGATTCGGCTACCACACAACCAATTCCCAATTGCTTGAGATTCGTCGGTGCACCTTCTCGGCTGGACCCGCAACCAAAGTTCCGGCCGGCAACGATTACATCCCCCGGCTGACAACGCTCGGTGAAGGCCTTATGAATATGCAAGATATATTTCTTGCGCATCTCCCATGGCTCTTCCCGCCCGAAGCTGGGATGCATATAATCCGTGTTGATATGATCTCCAAATTTCCATACTTTACCGGTGATGATGATGCTCATGAATTTCTCTCCCTTTTTTAGCCTCGATCCAGGAAGATCGCCCGTCTTTTCGTACGGAGGCTCCTGGTCAACCTCTTAAGTACTTTCTTGGGTCGGCAACTTTGCCCTCAACCGCCGAGGCGGCGACGGTCTCCGGCGATGCCAGATAAACGAAACTTTCCGGGCTGCCCATTCTTCCCTTAAAATTCCGATTGGTGCTGGAAATCGCTGTTTCCCCCGGGGCCAGGATCCCGAGGTGCCCGCCATAACAAGGCCCACAACCCGGAGGCCCCACCATGGCCCCGGCCTCCAGGAATGTTTGAATGCTCCCGGACTTGACAAATTGAGTGTATATTTCGTGCGAGGCAGGAATCACCACGAGTCGGGTCCGGCGGTGCACCTTCCTCCCCTTGAGAATGGCCGCAGCTCGCATCAAGTCTTCCCCGCGGCCATTGGTGCAGGATCCGATTAAAGCTTGTTGAACCGGAATCTCTCCGACCTCGGAAATGGATTTCACATGGTCAACGTTGTGGGGAAAGGCAACCTGGGGCTCCAGAGAGGAAATATCCAACTGATAGATCTCCAGGTAGCGGGCGTCTGGATCGGGGCCAAAGGGTCTCACGGATTGATTCGTCCGCCCCTGCAAATAAGCCATGGTTTTATCATCCGCCTCAAAAAAAGCAAACTTGGCACCGATTTCCACCCCCATATTGCTTATCGTCATGCGCTGTTCCACACTCAGACTTTTAGCCGCCGGACCAGCAAATTCAACGGCTTTATACTGAGCAACCTCGGTCGTATATTGCCCGGCAATTTTGAGGATAATATCCTTGGAGGAGACCCCTGGGGGCATCCCCCCCTTCAAAAGAAACTGGATCGTCTCCGGCACTCGAAACCACAGCGCCCCTTTGACCATCACATAGGCGACCTCGGAGTATCCGATGCCGCAGGAAGCCACCCCCAAAGCTCCATAGGTTGTGGTATGGGAATCACCTCCGACGATCAGGCGGCCGGGAAGGGCATGACCTTTTTCGGGCAATACTTGATGACAGATACCCACCCCGGCATCGTAAAAATTTTTTATGCCTTGGGCTTCCACATACTCGCGCATTTTTCGGTGGGTCTCGGCAGAGCGGATGTTGGGAGCGGGAACGGCATGGTCAATGGTGACGACAATCTTATTGGGGTCCCAAACTTTTTTATACCCGTTTTGAATCATCAGCTCGTAGGCGTTAAAAAAAGAAAGATCGTGCCCCATTAGAACATCGATATTTCCCGTAACAAATTCTCCAGGATGCACCCGATCCCGGCCTGAAGCTCTGGCCAGCACCTTTTCTGCCATCGTCATGCCCATGATTCGACTCCTTACCCCTTCCCCATCGCCCCGGATTGACCTGACTAAAAACTCCCGACCCTATGGGGGGAATAGAAATGTAAAAGAATTTCAAGAACCATAAAAATCCAAAAAACTTAAGAAGAGATGTCACTCCATAACCGGAAACAAAATGAAATGCATCCTATAAAAAAAGCCAGCATTTGTCAATGGAGCCTTGATTCTTGCCACCCTTCCATCCCTGTGAAATTGCAATCCTAATCCCGAGACAACCGCAACCATCGAACTTGACGGGATAGAATCCCTTGCATATAATGCCTCCTATCTGAGACCAACTGCGGGGTGTTCTTTTTTTGTACCTTAAAATGAATAAAGGGAAGATAAAATAAAAAAAACAAGGAGGATGGAACTCATGCCGGAAGCTGTCATTGTGGAAGCGGTTCGCACCCCCATTGGACGTCACGGGGGTATTTTAAAATTGGTTCGACCCGACGACCTGGCCGCCCTGGTGCTCGCTGAGGTCGCCAAGCGAGCGCAAGTGGACCCGGCGCTGGTGGAGGAAGTTTATTTGGGCTGCGCGAATCAGGCCGGAGAAGATAACCGGGACGTCGCCCGCATGGCTCTGCTGCTCGCGGGTTACCCCATCACGGTCGGAGGGGTAACCTTCAATCGCTTGTGCGCCTCCGGGCTCACCGCGCTTAACGCCGCAGCCCGGGCGATTAAAGTCGGAGAAGGGGATGTGTACGTCGCCGGGGGCGTCGAATGCATGACCCGTGCTCCTTACGTCATGGCCAAGACGTACCCGGAATGGGCTTTCGGGAACGTGACGGTGTACGACACTACCATCGGCTGGCGATTTCCCAATCCCAAGATGAAGGAGAAGTACGGCATCGATTCCATGGGAGAAACCGCGGAAAACGTCTATGAACTCACCCGTACCATTTCGCGGGAAGAGCAAGACCGCTTCTCACTGGAAAGCCACCGCCGGGCGGTAGCGGCCATCGATTCCGGAAAATTCGCCGCGGAGATTGTCCCCGTGCCCGTCCCTCAGCGGGGTCGCGATCCGGTGTTGGTCAGCCGGGACGAACACCCGCGAGGGGACACCTCCCTGGAAGTCCTCGGCAAACTCCGTCCGGCTTTCCGCGCCGGGGGAACGGTTACCGCAGGCAACTCCTCGGGCATTAACGACGGGGCGGCGGCGATTCTGCTGATGAGCGACAAGAAGGCTCGCGAACTTGGCCTTAAGCCGCTGGCCCGAGTGGTTTGCTCGGCGGCCGCCGGAGTGGAGCCCAGGGTCATGGGTCTCGGCCCGATCTTCGCCGTGCGCAAGGCTCTCGCCCGCGCCGGGTTGACCCTCGAACAGATCGGTCTTATCGAGCTCAATGAGGCTTTCGCCGTCCAGGCGCTCGCCGTGATGAAGGAACTGGGTCTGCGCCATGAGATCACCAACGTCAACGGCGGGGCCGTTGCCCTGGGACACCCGTTGGGATGTAGCGGAGCGCGTTTGGCAACCACCCTGCTTCACGAAATGCGCCGCCGCGCCCCCAAGGAGAAAAAGCCTTACTACGGACTGGCAACGCTTTGCGTGGGCGTAGGGCAAGGCGAAGCGACTATTTTCGAGTGGATGGGAGACTAAGAGCAAAAACCTTAGACGGGGGGCCGCAGGGGGCAGCCATCCAGACTGCCCCTTTTTTGTTGGACCGCCAGGCTATGGTGCAAAATCAGTTTAAGATGGGCATCACGACCGCTGGACAGTCTCTCCCGAACCGCTTGCGATACAGGTGCTCGATGAACTGCGGGAGCGGCATTTTCCATGGTTCCTGATCCTCGTTAGCAAGCTTCCCGAATTTTTTCGGGTTGAGACCGAGCTCACGAGCCATCTGGATTTGTGCATGGGACAGGCGGAACTTTTTCCTTGCGTCTATCCAGATCTGCAAATGATCCGGGACACGTTTTTTTGGCATCCGCTATCTCCCTTGAGCCCATCGACGGAAGGCATCGATCCACTCTGCGCCTTTCGGTCTGGGTTCCGGCAAAGGCAAGTCCAGGATGGGAATCCGCTGGCGTTCGCGGCCGCGCCGGCAGACCGTCACGATCTCATCGGCGTCGTTCAAATCGATTCGCTCCACCGTTACCTCAAACCCAAGAAGTTTCGTCGTAAACGGCACCGCTAAGTTTTCCTCCAGCATAGTGAAGATGCCGCCGATTTCCTCGGACTCGTTATAACAGTCCACGGTAGCCTCGGCGATTAGCTTGTCGAGGTAGGACGTACTGACCCGCTTAGCCCGATTTAATAGGCCGCCTTGTTTCAACCTCTTCTTGGTTTTTCCCATTTCGTTTTTATCCGGGAAAAGGCAAAAGGAATGGGTTCTATGAGAATTTATTTGTGCATGTTGACAAAAGTTTTTACCCATGTTTGGATGGTTTTTTTGATCGTATTCCATTGGTTTTCCCAAAGCATCACCGGCATTCGTTCCTTTTCGGCATCGTCGAAATAGGAAAGGGCGAATAAGATATGGGCGATATCTTGGAGGGAAAATTTTTTCCGATAAAAACCCAGCATTTGTCTCAGGCTGAAGGACTTTATCCCCAAAGCATAGAGGTCAATGAAATCCTTTTTGTGGCCTCTTTGGGCGATGGCCGAAAGCTTCATGCAGGCAATATCCGGGAGGGAAGCCAGTCGGCAGCCGAATTCCGGCCAATAAATTTCCTTCTGCAGCAGGAAATATTGATATTCGAAAAAGGAGACCGGGACTCTGGAAACGGACCCGCTCAAAGTGCCCCTCGCCACCTGTCCCATGGCAAAGGGAGTGCATTCCTCGCGGATCAATATTGCAAGGTTCATAGCATCGGATATCGGTCGGGTTGTAAACCAATCAAAGTCCCGGGAGCGTCGATGTCCCAAATGGATGGCCAGAGCCGTACCGCCCGCCAAATAAAAATCATGCTGGGAGGCGAAGGGCCCGAGCCGTTTTAAAACCCTCTTTTGGTTTTGAGTTAAAACCCCTCGATGGAACCCCATTACCTCGCTCTCCTCTCCCAGACCATTCGCCCTTTATCCTTTACCCACTCATTGACCTCGTGACGGGGCAAATCCAGAACCAGTTCCCAGAATCGGACCTGGCGAGAACTTAACCCGGCTCCCCGCTTGTTCAAGAGCCATTCTCTTAAACTGACAGAATCCACCCGCGACCGCAGCCATTCCAGCGCCTGCCAATCTCCATGGGAGAGTATGCGACTCATAATGAGATCTCGATCCTTCTCCCATCTCAACTGCTTAAAGTCGTAATCCCAGAAAACGGATTTGAGCTCTCCAGGAAGATACCTCAATTGTTTTAAAACTTTCCTTTTTTTAGACATGGGTCGGCTTCCCTGGCTTGGATAGCATTTCGTGCAGAATATCAATTTTCTTATTGGACTTCAATAATTGATTAGCCCACAGAGGCTAAGTGGGGCCAGAAGATAGAGGTGGAGGAATAGAACCACGACCTCCGGTATATGAGCGCATCAATATCAAATTGACAAAACCCTTAAATTGTTTATGTTTTAAAGGATTATCTCCACCGCCCAACCTTCGTCAATCCAATACTCAAGAGTAAAACGTCTTGTCATCCCAGCGCACTCCTTTCGCAGAGGTATAGCGCCAAGCTATCCGTGAATCTTAGAGTAGCATTCCACATGGGAATTTTCAAGAAACAAGAGAAGTTAGGGCCATAGGAACGGCAATATCCTGCCGGATCATCTTTTCACTACCCTTACCCATTTAAATTATTACCTCTCGCGGATCTCGATAAGAAAAAGTTTATGAGGTCATGGTTTATCGAATCAGGCCTGAGGGACGCCGTTCATGACCGGTTAAGGAACGGTGGGCACATCGGGGATATTAAGCATAGCTTCACATCGGCGCGCAGGAAGGTGGGATCACCGACTTTGGGTTCCACGACCTTAGGCATACCTACGCTTCGCATTTGGCCATGCGGGGCGTCCACATTCGGGCACTGCAAGAATTGCTGGGGCACAAGACGCTGGCGATGACGCAGCGCTATTCCCACCTGGCACCGAAGCAGTTACAGAATGCGGTCAAGCTGCTGGATGGGGTTATTGGGGAAAAGGGGGATTTGGGCGGGCAGGTATCCCCATAAATGAAAACTGGGTTTTCGATTACACTCACTTTGTAAGAAGATTAAACCTCTAAAGGGTAGCTGGTTACAGATAAAGATTTTAGATAAGGTGCAGGTTACCGGACACCACCCAAGTGGCGTCCGTTGCAGTGCCAGATTAGCCTCTGTCATTTTTTAGGCGTTGGAGGCGGCGGCGGCGGCGGGCCTGGTGGCTTATGCTTTGGGGGTTTAGGTTCGAAGCCGACTCTTTTTCCGCTTTCCTTAGATGGCATTGGTAAGGGTGCAGGGGGTTTGATAGGTTTCTTTTCGCTCATGTCTTTTCTCCTTTGAACAAGTTTTCGCCGAGCGGGATGATGCGCTCATCGAAGTTAGGGTCGTGAACTGTCGCTATGGAGAACAATGATTTAGCCGCAATAAATAAACATTGGTAGTTCAATGCGACGTATTGATTGTCAACGGCGCAGTATTGGCAAGGCTCTTCAAGTATCAAGTCTCTATCGCCTGCCGCCACACTGATGTCTGCATTCTTGAGCTTACCAGCGTATACCTCGCCACTCGTTAGACCGACGACGACCCAATGTTCTGGCACATGCTTCCTGACGAAGGCATCCCAAGCACATGGATACTCTAAACCAGGGGTAAGCTTCGCGACCAGTTTCAAACCGAACGCGGCTAAAAATCCGACGTATATGCTCGAAAGGAGATGGCCTCCATATGGGATTGCTACCGTATTTATTTTTTCCGCTGATAGGATCGCATAACTTGAAGGAAAGAGATGCGCTGGAGGTGGCAATTTAAAGAAAGACGTGAGAATTGAATAAAGTAGAACTCCAATAACACTAAATCCGATTAGCCTCAGGATCGATCTGAACTCCTTTTCCCTCCAATCCACTCCAACGACAGTGCGGTATACTCGGTCGCCCAGCACTCCAGGAAAAACGCAAATCAGAAGGATTATTACTCCTGTGACTGTCGTTGGCATGGTAATATCCCGCTTAAGCTGACTGACGTTTTGTTTGAAAATTTACACCTTTTCACTGACCCCGTCAATTATTAGTTTGAGGCAGTAGGCTTCACATCACTTGCCAATGCCTATTACACAAAACTCTAATTTTTCAAAAGCCCCTTCAAAAAACCTGACCCCATTTTGACACCAACCCTAAAAAAAGAAAAGGGGTTATTGCTAACCCCTTGTTATTATTGGTAGGCGGTGAGGGAATTGAACCCACGACCTCCGGTATGTGAGCGCATCAATATCAAATTGACAACGCCGTGTTTTTACTTAGGTTTTAAAACCTTATGTCCACCACGTGGACGCTGAAACCCTCGCCAGTGTCGTCGCCAAATGCAGATTGTGTTTGACACTATTAGGACACCGGCAGCCTACCCCCCGCAAACTAAGATGAGTATGGTGAGCGCACCGGTTTGATCTCCCTTTTAGGCCAATCTGAAAATGTCACTAATCCAAACTTTGCCCATTTACTCAAAACATAATCCATAAAATCAGGAATAGGTTTTGACCCTGAGATAGGTGCGAGTTGTTGACCAATTTGTGAAAGCATAACTTGTCCATAATTCAAAGAATTATTTTCCTTATTATTAACCCTACAACGATACATAATTAATTATATGGTTGACATCAATGCCTGACTATGCTACATGTTTTAGAAAAACATGGGGAGGTGTCAGGCCATGGTTCCAGAAAGCCGCGTGCAGGACGGGAGTTTTCCCATACCCAA
>JAHJQK010000096.1 GCA_018819135.1 Pseudomonadota bacterium
GGAATTTCCTTTTTTCAACTTTAGTCCCGCCTGCGGCGGGATCACTTTAGACACTTTAGGCCCTTGACATGTATTCTTTACTTTTTCTTAATCATGGTTTTAAAACTCTGTGATCTCTGTGTCCTCTGTGGCTAATTTAATAAATCAGGGAAGGCGGAGATTTCACCTTTGAAGATTAGAGATCTCGTCCAACGCACCAGGATATCCAAGGAGACCGTTCATTATTACATCCGGGAAGGGCTCCTCCCCAAGCCCCGCAAGCGCGGAAGGAACATTGCGGAGTACAACGATAGCTATGTAGACCGCATCCGTCTCATCAAAGAGCTCCAGGATCGCTATTTTCTTCCCCTGGCGGTCATTAAGAATATGCTCAAGAATCAGAAAAAATCATCCGAGGGGCAATCTTTCCTGAGCCTGCGGAGTGAATACTTCCGGCCCGTAAACCAGCTTCTTCCTAATGAAATTGTCGGGGAAGAGGCTTTCAGAAAAGAAACAGGCGTGGGGAAAAGATGGCTGGCCAAAATGGAGGAATGGGGAATTATTACCCCGGAAGTTCGCCATGGGCAGAAGGTGTATTCTCAGGATGACATAACCCTCGGCAAGTTGATCGTTGAAATGGATGAGAGCGGCATTGGGGTCCGAGATGGGTTCGACCCCGAAGCGCTCAAGCATTATCGGGATTTATTCCGGGAAATCGTCGTAATGTCCCACAAGTATTATATCGGAGCAGCCCTGGGAAAACTCACCCCGGAGGAGTTTTCTAAAAGAATTGTCAAAGGTAGAGAAATCATGAGCGTATTTTTTTATCATCTCTACCGGAAGCTGTCCCGGGAAGAATACAAGCGAATCCTCTCGGTAATGGAAGAAGAATCTAAGGGTGCAGAGGAAGAAGAAAGGAATACGGAGGAGCAAGCTCCCCAAGGTTACGGAGGGCTATGAGAAACGTCATGGCCATGGATCAATCCAGAGATTAAAATCAAGCTATCGAAAAATTTTTATGAGCAAAACTGAATAAGAAAAGGAGGAGACAGAGATGAGGACCAAACAGCAGTATATCGAAGGCCTGCAGAAGATGCGGCGGAACATTTACATGGATGGGCAGAAGATCGACCGCACGGATGAGCTGCAGATGCCCACCATCGACACGATCGGGTTGACTTTTGATTACGCCGCCAAGCCCGAGCATCAGGATCTATGCACGGCCACTTCCCACCTGACTGGGGAGAAGATCAGCCGCTTCTGTCATATCCATCACAGCAAAGAGGATTTGCACAAGAAACAGGATATGACCCGGCTGCTTTGCCAGGTCGCCGGGGGATGCATTCAGCGGTGTATGGGGTGTGATGGGGCCAATGCCATCTATAACGTTTCTTACGAGGCGGACAAGCAGAACACCGGGGCCACCCAGTATCATGAGAATTTCAAGAAGTGGGTGGAGCGGTTCCAGAAGGAAGACTTGGTGGGTTGTTGTGCGCAAACGGATGTGAAGGGGGACCGGATGAAGCGGCCTTCGCAGCAGAAGGATCCCGATATGTATGTTCGTGTGGTGGAGCGGAAGAAGGATGGGATTGTGGTGCGGGGTTCGAAGGTGCATAATTCGGAGGCTTCTGTGGCCGATGAGATCCTGGTGGTTCCCACGCGTGCCCTTTTGCCGGAGGAGAAGGATTGGGCGGTGGCGTTTGCGGTCCCTGGAGATTGGGAAGGGGTAAAGCAAGTCGTGACGGTGCATAACCTGCGGGCCCGGGAGTATTTCAAGAGAGGTTTTGCTCCTGGGTCGACGGATTCGTATACGATTTTTGATGATGCGTTTATTCCGTGGGAGCGGGTGTTCCTTTGCGGGGAAACCATCCACGGGGGCACGTGTGCACTGCTCTTCGCCCTTTTTCATCGCCACAGCTATTCCGGTTGCAAGCCGGCGTTGGGAGACTTGATGCTGGGAACGGTGGCTTTGGCGGCGGAATACAATGGAATTGCTAAGGCGTCGCATGTGCGGGACAAATTGGCGGAGATTATCCGGGTGTCCGAGCTTGGCTATGCGGCCGGCTTCACGGCTTCCGAAATGGGGAAGCCTGAAGTGTACATCCCTGGGGTGGGATTTAGGCCTTATGGGCCGGGAAGTTATATCCCCCATTCCATTTATGCCAACGTGGGCCGTAACCTAACCGGGGAGGCGGTTTTCCGGGAGGCCGAAATTCTTTGCGACGTTTCCGGAGGGATTCCGGCCACCTTCCCCCATGAAGGGGATTTTGTGAACCCCGAGACTAAAGATCTCTTATACAAATACATCACCCGTAACCCGGAAATTCCACCGCAAGATGCCGCCCAGCTTTGGCGGTACGTAGGCGATCTGCTATGCTCAGCCACGGGAGGAATTCACCAGTTTGGAGCGTTTCATGGTGGAGGCTCGCCGATTATGGAAGGTATTGCTATCACTACCCAGTATGACATCGAGGCCCGTAAAAAAATGGTCAAGAAGCTGGCGGGCATACCGGACAGACCCAAAAATCCTGAAGAACCTTCAGGGAAAAAATAAAAAAGGGGAGGCGGGGTGGGGGGAATAAATTTCCCAAACCATAAAATTACCATCCAAGGAGGTTATCGATGAGAGAAGTGGTCATTGCCGGATATTTGCGTACTGCCCAGTCGCGGTCCCGTCCCAATGATCCACCCCGGGACTGGTTTCACAAAGTAAGATCCGATGACCTATTAGCGAAGCTTCTTCCCGAAGTCATCAAAAGAACGGGAATAAAAGCCGAAGAGATCGAAGATTTCATCGTGGGGTCGGCGATCGGGGTGGCGGAGCAGTGGAGTTACGGGGGCCGCTTTCCGCTCTTCCTGGCCAACCTTCCCCAGACAATTCCCGCCAAATTCGTAGACCAGCAGTGCGGATCAGCCATGGCCGGAATCCACATCGGGTTTATGGAAATCGCCATGGGGTTCGCCGACATCGTCATGGTCGGAGGCATGGAACACATGACCCGCGTCGCCATGGGCACCCTGGCTAAACCGGACGGCCCCATCTCCCCCAACCTGCGCCTTTTCACCGAACCGGCCTACAAACACTGGGATATGATGACGACCATGAACATGGGATTTACCGCGGAGAAACTCTGCGCCCAGGGGGGCTTTACCAGGGAAGAAATGGACCGGTGGGGGGTCCGATCCCACCAACTGGCCTACAAGGCCCAGCAGGAAGGCTTCTTCAAGGAGGAGATCCTTGCCATCGAGGCCGAGCAGGGTGACGGGAAGACGATGGCTGTGGACAAGGATCAGGCCATACGGGGAGATACGACCTTGGAGGGGATGAGAGATCTCAAGCCGGCTTTTAAGCCCGACGGATGGATCACCGCGGGGAATTCGTCTCCCCTCAATGCGGCGGCCACCTCGATGATTTTAATGTCCAAAGCAACAGCCCAAAGGAAGGGAATTAAACCCTTGGCGACGATTCGCTCCATCGGTTTTGCGGGTGTAGACCCGACCATTATGGGCGCCGGACCGGTCCCGGCCAGCAAGAAAGCGCTTAACGCCGCTGGTTTACAGGTAAAAAATATCGACTATTGGGAGATCAACGAGGCCTTCGCCGTCGTCCCCCTGTATTGCATCAAAGAGTTGGGCATCGATCCGTACAAGGTGAATGTGATGGGCGGCGGCTTGGCCATCGGTCATCCTCTGGGGGCCACAGGGGTTCGTCTGGTAGGAACGTTGGCCCGAATTTTGAAAGCGAAAGGTGCCCGGTATGGACTGGCCAACGCCTGTGTCGGCGGCGGTCAGGGCGTAGCCACGATTATTGAGAGAGAGATAGAATAGGGTTGCGGCGCTGCCGTGTTGAAGTGTTGCTGTGCGGGTATGATAAAAGTTTATTTTACGGCAGCACGGCAATACTGTGGCATTGCAACACAATTTATTATTCCCAATAGATAAGGAGGAAAAAAATGACAATCGACGATATTAAAAACATCTGCGTAGTGGGCGCTGGAAACATGGGGCATCAGATTTCGCTCCTTTGCGCAATTCACGGGTATAAAACCACCTGTACCGACATTGCGCCGGACATCTTAAAGAAGGCCGAAAAATTTGCCGACACCTACCTGCCGGGGCGGGTGGAGAAGGGGAAAATGACCAAGGAAGTAGCCGAGAACGCCCGGAAAAATATCTCCTTTACCTTGGATTTGAAAGAAGCGGTGCAAGACGCTGATTACGTCATTGAAGCGGCGGTGGAAGTTCTTGAGGTCAAGAGAAAAGTTTTCGCCGATCTCGACCGTCTGGCTCCGGCCCATGCCATCTTAGCTACCAACAGCTCGTACCTCGTGAGCTCTCTCGTCGCCGACGCAACGAAACGGCCGTCGAAAGTGGTTAACATGCACTTTTTCAACCCGGCGTTGGTGATGAAACTCGTCGAAGTGGTTAAGGGCCCCCACGTCTCCGACGAAACGGCCAAGGTCACCATGGACCTTTCCGAGAAGCTGGAAAAGATTCCGGTCCTCCTCAAGAAAGAAGTGGAGGGATTCCTGCTCAACCGGATCTTTCGAGTGATCGGCCGCGAGGCCCTTTGGATGCTGGAGATGGGAATCGCCAGCTTTGAGGACATCGATAAAGCCTGCGTCTACGGCGCCGGGCATCCCATGGGGCCCTTCCGGCTGATGGACCTGACCGGAATCGACCTCAATTACATCAGGTCCATGGAACGCTTCAAAGAGACCGGAGATCGGGCCGACCTGCCCTCACCCAGCGTTGTGGAAAGATACATGAAGGGCCACTACGGAGAGAAGTCCGGCAAAGGCTGGTATGACTACAGCAAAAAATAGCATAGAGCATAGGGCAAAGAGCAAAGAGGAATAAGGAAAAAGGGTTTTTTGCTCTAAGCTCTTTGCTCGCAGCTTTTCGCTTAAGGAATTCCTATGCCCTTGGAAGAAGAACTGGCGGGATTAGAGCGCGGCCCAGCGGGAAAAGCTGCGACCTGCTTTAGTCATTCGCAAAGTAGTGGGCCCCCCTTTAGTGATATTTTCATTGACATATTTTACAGATATGATAATTTACACCCCAAAATATACCTTACGAATTTTCCTTCCATAACACTCAACAAAGAATGGGGTTGCCTCATGGCCAGGATTCACATCTCAAATGATCCTTCTGGCCGCATAATTCTTTCCTTCCCTTATGATGCTCTCCTCGTAGAAAAGGTTGGCATAGCTTCGCCACTCATTTATTAGAAGGCGGAACGGATTTGAGGTATATTCAGGAAATACTTGGTCATCAACATAGCAAAACAACCGAAATCTATACCCACGTGAGTACAAAAAACATAAGCAAGATAAAGAGTCCATTAGACAATTTAAATCTGAAGGGAGGTGATGGATGAGGGAGGGGATAAAAGGTGGATCACTGGCGGCCAGAAGTGGTATATCCGAACTCGTTCGGATGTGAACGAGATAGGCAAAATGCCTCCGGCATTTTGCCTATCGGGGCGCCCGTGTTCCCGAGGGCGCGGCGCTGACCGCTCCGCGGCACAGCGCCTATCTGCCGGTTTCCCGGCAGATGCCCCAAATGTCCCTTCGGGACACTTCGGGAACACGGGCGCCCCGTTATGTGTAATGCGAGTCCATTTAAAAGCGGGAGAGAAACAATGACTCAAAACAATGTATGTGCGTATCTAGATGTATTGGGTTTTAAAAGTTATATTTTTAAAGACCTAAGAGGGGCATTAGGTTTGCTGAATGATTGTCAGTCAATAATCCATTCGGAATTCATAGAAAGAAGAATTCACCCACCAGAATCTTATACTGACGCCACTCTGAGAACTCTTGCCGAAAGGCATGCCCTGAGTAGTTTTGATTATCTTCTTCCCTTTAGTGATTCAATCTTCATACGATCATCAAACCCTGATTTATTTGTCGCTCAAATATCCACTTTTTTGTTGAGGACTTTTTTAGTTAAATCTCATGCTTTCGACATTCCTGAGTCAAGCGAGGAACCCTCAAAAGTTACCATGAAGTATTTTGATCTTGAAGAAGGTAAAATAAGTATTTCCGAATCTTATTGGTTCCCCGGATTATTTCAAGGCGGCATATCATTTGGGGAGTGTGTACCAGTCCAGATCAACTCATTAGTCAACAATGAAATGCAGCCCATAACAAATCTGGTCGGGAAAGCCGTAGTTGAAGCGGTCCAACTACAAGGGAGCATTGAAGGACCGAGATTAATTTGTTCTCAGTCTTTTTACCAAGCACTATCGGACAAACACGAAAGATATGTCATTAAAGTAGATAAAGGCTATGAGATCCTGTGGCCAGCTTTTGCCTTCATTGAGGGCAACGATGTTAAGTTGGAATTGATAAATCAATTTGGAAGCTTGTTTAGGCCAGCTGTAAATTTATGGAAGGCTTTTAACCATTTAGACAGTGGCATTCATTATTATAATTTCTTAAAACTCATTGTTAGAAGCACTTTACATTACTTTTCGTTTAACCGTGAGGACTTAAAATTAGCGCAAGAACACATTATTACGAAACTCGCACAGAAAGATTTGCAGTTGAAAACAAGAGATTTGATGGGCTCGCACTACACATAACGTGGCGGAAAAGATAAGTCAAAACCCTCCAGGCTTCTTTTCCCCCAAGAACGTTAGTTGCAATTGCCAGCATGCCCCAAGACAGGAAAATAACAAGCGCGCGTTTATCAAAATGGTAATCAAAGGAATTCATATGACCTCAAAAAGGAAAGAACCAAAAAAACTTATTGAAAATATCACTTCTGAACAAGGTCTGAGTATACTAAATTCGCTCTGGAATAATTACCCTGAATTCCGAAAACAAATAGAAGAAGAAACTGAGAAACATCTTGCCGATATTGATTGCGATGAAGTCTATGAAGAAGTGAGATCAGAATTGGACTCGCTTAATGAAGACGATTTGTTTGACAGATCAGGACCAAGCCAGCATGGATATCATGATCCATCAGAAATGGCAATGTTAATGATTGAAGAAGCATTGAAACCGTTTCAAGATCAAATGGAGAGGTATTTCCAATTACAAAAACAAAATGAAGCGAAGGAGTATTGCAAAGGAATATTGAAAGCACTATTTACTTATAATGAAGAAGCTGATTCACAATTTGCAGATTATGCAACTGACTGCCCAGGAGAATTGTTTGGATTGATTTTAGAAGACTGGAACAAGAAAAACACCATAAAGAAATACAAAGAAGAAATGATGGATTTCATTGTAAAGGAGTGCAAGAAGTGGAGCAAGGTTAAAATTAGATGAGAACTGGATTTGATAAATACCTCTTCACAAAAGCATTTATGGAAGAAAACGCGCGAAAAGACCAAAAAAAGAGGGGGCAACAGCGCTTTTACGCTCCGGGCTTCGCCGAATGCCCGCTTTGGCTAGGGGTAGCGCCTTCGTGGCCACTCGCTTCGCTCGGGCACTACGGCGATTATTATAGCCGAGCACTTCGCAAAAGCGCAAACGTTGTATGCAATAAACTGGCACCAATGATTGATAGGCCGCCGCAGAAGACAAGAAGGCAGAAGAAAAAGACAATGGCGCACCAACAAAATTCCGCGTCGTACAGGCATTCCAATGACATCAATTAACATGAGGAATCTATGGAAAACTGGGAAAAACTAATCGAAACAATATTGGGCAAGGATTGTGAGCGAAATCGAGAGAACTCGATTAGGTTCAAAGAATACCTCCTCAAAAATCTGAAATTGCCGGTTAGGGTAACTGGTATCGAGGATTTTCCATGGGAAGAAAGGTATGTTATTGGAGGATTTAGCAAAAAAGAATATAACGAAATGAAAAAGGATAATCCTTCATACACTGATGAATTCGATCTTCTTGATATTCAAGACCCTAATGAACATGATGACTGTATAGGAAAAATACGGAGAATTTCGGATGGAAAAGTATTTGTTTTCGGATTATCTTGGTTAGATGCTATTGACGAAGATAGTAGTTCTTTTGAACTCTTGGACACCTATTCGACATGGCATTGTAATTACTAATTGGAGGAATGGTTTTCTTTCTGAAGAGCGAGAATGAGGCCAAGGATGAATTATAGAGATACAAATAGAGAATGGAATGAAAAAGGGGCAACTTTAGGCAAAAAGGATGAGGGTCAGCCCTTGACATAGGACAAGTTAAGTAAGGATTGAAAAGAATATTTTGCCCGCACCGGCAGATAACACCAGATTGGCATTTAAACCCTTTGGAAATCGGCAGGCAACAATTTGAATATTCAAGGGAAGCCTGCCGACTTCGCCAATCCAAAACGTTATCTGCTCAATGGAGGCTGAAAGGAGAAAAACACTATGACCACATTATTATCGACTGCTTATTATCTTTTTTGTGTTGATACTTTTTAACGTGCGATGTGGCGCCGAAACAAATGTTCTCGAAAGAATTGTGGCTACGCCGGGCGACGGAATGAAAGTAAATGGTTGGAGGGGCAAATCTTTATTCTTGACTCTTACGGATGTGATTTCCCCGGCGAAACCTTGCGAGTCTTAAAGAAAAAGAAGAACAACGGTATAACTAATGCTGAATCCGCCTTCTGTTTTTGGGAGCATGACTCCAGTGCTTTACTCTACAGTATTGATGGCTTCGTAAAAAGTCCATCTGCGGCGTTGCGCTGCATCCTTCGTCATTGCGGCGTACCTCTTAAGTACGCCTCATTCCTCAGGATTTGCGCGCCTGGCATCTGGAGCTTTTTACTTTGCCATCCATCTTGATGACTTTTTACGAGTTCACCAATATTATTTACTTGAACTGCCCACTCCACAGGCCTTCCAGGAATTCTTTAAAGGGAAGAACCATCACATCTTCAAGTCTTCTCCGCCGCGGCTCGAGGCTCACACAAAGGTAACGTTTTAACCTTTTTTCCTCGGCAAGGGCCCGGAGGGATTTGATATCCCGCAAGGAAACATTCTCTTTGGCTTTAACCTCCACGGCCGTATGCTCCCCGATTATGAAATCAACTTCAAATCCCGAGGTTGACCGCCAAAAACTAAGAGGCTCGCCGGATACATAATCTCGGTAACTGCAAAGCTCATGCATGAGATAGGTCTCGAAGGCCTCTCCGAATTCGGGCGTTCCTGGACGGAATTCTCTCCCTTGGAGGGCGGCCAGGACACCCACATCAAAAAAGAAATATTTAGAAGAAGCCAAAGGCTTCCTTTTCTTGGTCTTGCGCCAAGGAGGAAGCTCGTAAAGGACGAGGGTATCTTTGAGGATTTCAAAATATTCATAAACCGTAGTCCGGGGCACCTGGGCGTCATTGGCTACATTGGTAAAGTTCACAATTGTCCCATTGCAGAGGGCAGCTACTTTCAAGAAACGGCTGAAAGCGGGAATGTTGCGTGTTACTCCTTCGGCCACGATTTCTTGCTGAAGGTATAAACCGGCATAGGCTTCGAGGTCGGCTTTCGGGTCATCTGAAAAATAGATCGAGGGCAGCAACCCTCGGTTTAATGCCCGCTGGAAATCAAATCGATCACCCAATTCCTGGTAGGTTAGGGGATGGAGATACTTGGTGCGGGCCCGTCCTCCCAGAAGATTCACACCCCCCCGACGAAGCTTTCGGGCGCTGGAACCGGTCAATAGGAAATGGACTCCGCGAGTTTCAATAAGGCGGTGGATTTCGTTTAAAAGAATAGGAAGGCGCTGAATTTCATCGATTACGACCCAGCGATCCCCTGACGATAATTCCTGGCCCAGGCGGCCTGGGTTTTGACTCAGGGCCAGATATATAGAATGATCAAGAAGATCATAGACCCGCACCTTTTTCAGAATGTGGCGAATCAGGGAAGTCTTTCCCGTCTGCCGCGGTCCAAGAAGAAAGTGGGACCTTTTCTCCAGTAAGGCTGGAAGATTCAGCCTCCGCTCGACCCAATTGCTTCTGTCGTTTACAGGATTTTTTGTCATATTAATCGTCATTTATCATGCCAAACGACGATATAATTGTCAATCTTTTTTCACGAGTAGTTCAATTGCGTATGCTCGGTTGAGCAGGAAAAAACTTGGAACAGCTTTCCACATATTTGTCAAAATACTTGGATTTTAATTCCATATATTTAAACCCTTCAAATATTCGATAAAAAATGGCAAAGCGGGCGAAGCACGATTTCCCCTGGATTTGAAAGATGGTTGTGGTAGTATTTACAGGAAGGCAAAAATAAAATATATTAACTTCAATCCTTTAAGAGACAGAGGGATCATTTAGATTCTTAATTCAAATTAGGAGGTAGCAAAATGGATTTTTCGTTAAAAGGCAAGATTGCCCTAATCACCGGGGCGAGTCGGGGGATTGGTCAAGCAGTGGCTATCGGGTTGGCTCAGGCCGGTGCGGATGTTGCTATTGCCAGCCGTAAACTTCCCGACCTGGAGAAGGTGGCAGAGCAGGTAAGAAAAACGGGTAGAAAATGCCTGCCGGTAGCGGCTCATGTGGCCCGGATGGAAGAGATCAATAATCTTGTTGGCAAAGTGATGGCCGAGTACGGGAGGATCGACATCCTGGTGAATAATGCCGCTACCAATCCCACGATGGCCTCGGCTATAGACGTAGATGAACGGGCCTGGGATGCGATTATGAACCTCAACCTGAGAGGGTTGTTCTTCCTAAGCCAGGCGGTAGCCCGGTTGATGAAAGAAAAAGGAGGAGGAAAAATTATCAACGTTTCCTCCATCGCGGGGATTTCTCCCGATCTATTACCGGTTTATTCCATAAGCAAGGCCGGGGTGATTATGGCCACTAAGGTGATGGCCCAGCAATGGGCTCAATACAATATTCGGGTAAACGTGGTCGCGCCGGGCCTGACCAAAACCCGCTTCAGCGAGGCCCTGTGGAATAACCCGGACATCCTGAAAATGGCTATGAGCAGAACTCCTATGGCCCGCGTGGCCGATCCCGAGGAGATGGTGGGAGCAGTCATTTACCTGGGCTCCGATGCTTCCAGTTATGTAACGGGGCAGGTGATTGCCATCGACGGTGGTAAAACCATATAGCTCTTGGAAAAAAATGGGAGATCTCCGGGAAGGCCGTAAAGCGGCTTTCCCGGTTTGCCGAGCATATTCAAAATTATCTGCGACCAACCCGTCACATCAATATGACGAAATTGTAAAAACCAACGACCTTGCTTAAAACGCCCTGAATCCCCGGGCCTGGGAGGATCATCCAGCGCTCGATCCCGGCTGGAGGGTGATTCTCTCCCTCCTTTACCACCCTCCAGCCCGGATAATGAGTAAGCATTCGCGGCTCGAAAAAGGTGGAGGAGGGCGAGAACAAAAATGGGTTGACAATCTTTTTCCCGTCGATTAATAATACATCGCAATTATTTCGCTCATTCAACGAACCATTCCAAGCACCGGAGAAAGAATTTTGGAAGAGCCCCAGCAAAAACGGGAGGGAGTTCCTTTTCGTCTGCCTGTGGAAGAGGAGCTTATCGAGCGGGTCTCCTGGTTAATCCGTCTGCGCTGGTTCGCCGCCTTGGGGGTCGTAGTCACCACCCTGGTAGTGGGGACTCTCCTGCGCCTACCCACCCGGCAGGTGGAATTGTTTTTTATCGGGACGATCATCGCCGCCTACAACGCCGCCTTCCACCACCGCCTCAAAGTCCTTATGCGCAATCCCTCTGCTGGAGTCAAGCAGTTCAGTGATTTTGCCAGCCTGCAATTTTTCGTAGACTGGCTGGGTCTGATTTTCCTGGTCCATTATTCAGGAGGGATTGACAGCCCGGTCATCTTTTACTTTATTTTCCACGCCATCATCGCCAGCATCCTCATTCCCCCCCGGGCCTGCTACTTCCATGCTACCGTCGGGGTTCTTCTGGTGGGGACCTTAGCCCTGCTGGAATTCTATGAAATCATCCCCCATGTGTCCGTCCCTGGATTCCTGACTCCCCACTTCCAGCAGCCTTTCTATGTCATGGGCACCTTCTTCTTCTTCGCCAGCGCGATCTACGTTTCCATCTATTTAGCGACTTCCATCACCCGCAGGCTTTGGGCCCGAACGCGCGAGTTGGCCAAACTGAAACAGCGGTTGGAGAGCGCTTATTACAAGACCCAGACCCTTTACGATATCGCCAAGGCGGCAACCTCGACCCTGAATTTTACTGAGGTGCTCAATACGATCGCTCAGCAGGCCACCAAGGCCATGAATGCCAAGGCCTGTTCGATCCGCCTGCTAGATGAGGAACGGCGTCAACTGTGGGTCGGGGCAGCCTACGGGCTGAGCGAGGAATATTTGTCCAAAGGCCCGGTGGATTTGAACAAAAGTTTAGTTGACCGAGGAGCGCTGCGCGGCAAGCCGGTGGCGGTTTTGGACGTAACCAAAGACCCAGGGTTCCAGTATCCCGAAGAAGCCCGGAAGGAAGGAATCCGTTCGGTACTTTGCGTTCCTTTGAGCGTGCGGGAACAAACCATTGGCGTTCTCCGGATGTATACAGGGGAAGTCCACCGCTTCACGAACGAGGAAATCGAATTTCTCTCCACCCTGGCCAGTCAAGGAGCGGTGGCTATCGAGAATGCCCGCACGTATCAGCGTTTGGAAGACCTGGAGCAGGCCAAGTCGGATTTCGTTTTTACAGTGGCCCACGAACTCAAATCACCCGTGGCGGCGATTCAGTCCATCCTCCGGGTTCTCCTGGAAGGATACGCCGGGGAAATTTTTCAAAAACAAAAAGAACTGATCGGACGGGCGGAACGCAGGCTAATCGCCCTGCAAAGCCTCATCCGCGATCTGCTGGCCCTGGGGGCGCTTAAAGGAGCCCTTCCAGAAACCAAGAAGACCGATGTAATTCTGAATGGAGTCGTAAACCGGGTCGTGGACACCATCCATCCAGAGGTTGAAGAGAAAAATATCGAATTCACCGTAGAAGTCCCGGATACTCTCTTGACCATCAAGGGCAACGATGACGATCTGGAACGCCTGCTGGGTAACTTGTTGGAGAACGCCGTAAAATATACTCCACCGGGGGGCAAAGTGAGGTTACAGCTCAGCTTGGATAATAATACGCTCCGCCTCCTCGTCGCGGACACGGGGATCGGCATCTCGCCTGAATCCATGCCGCGCATATTCGAGGAATTTTATCGGGCTAAGAATGCCAAAGAGATGGGGCAAGAAGGTACGGGACTGGGTCTGTCTTTGGTCAAACATATCGTGGACCGTTACCACGGCGAGATAGGCGTCGAAAGCAAGCTCGGGGAGGGAAGCACTTTTATCGTTACCCTGCCCAGGGAATGATTCGAATGCGGATTGCCGAGTGCGGAATGCGGAACGAGAAAAATTAAGTTCCGAGTTTCGATTTAGAAATTCCGCAATCGGCAATCCGAAATCCGCAATTTTTTGTTTATGAGGGAGATCATAGGAAGTTGCCAACTGTTCCCGATAGAATGAGTAAACAACCTTACCCGCGCAGGGGAGCGCTTGATGAAAATTACCTTGGGTGACCATTCTCGGGTTTTTGGTAGAAAGATTAGCGACATGATCGGACAGAACATCGATGGATGTTATCAGTGCGGTAAATGCACGGCCGGCTGCCCGATCGCCTACGCCATGGAAGTCCCTCCCCACGAAGTGATCCGCCTGGTGCAATTAGGGCGGGAAGAGGAGGCAATGGGTTCGCACACGATCTGGCTCTGCGCTTCGTGCGAGACCTGTACTTCCCGCTGCCCCAAAAATATTGACGTGGCCGCTGCCATGGATGCCCTGCGGGTCCTGGCCTTTCGCCAGGGACAGACAGGGGTGGAAAAAGAAATCACCCTCTTCCATAAACTCTTCCTGAAAGTCATCGAGCGCTTTGGTCGGGTGAATGACCTCCAGCTGATGGGAAGATATAACCTGCTTACCCTGAATCCGCTGAAGGATTGGCGGTTGGGGCTCAAGCTCTTGGCCAAAGGAAAGCTTAAGCTGACCACCCCCCCGGTGAAAGGGTTGCAGGAATTTCAGGAAATTATCAAGCGTGTTCTGACCAAGCGGGGGGAGGGGGCATGAAATACGCCTATTACCCGGGATGCTCGCTTCATTCCACGGCTTCGGACTATCAGCAATCTATCGATTCCGTTTTTAAGAAACTATCCATCGAATTGGAGGAAATAGAAGGTTGGACTTGTTGCGGGGCCTCGGCCGCCCATGTTGCCGACGATCTCCTGCCTCTGGTCCTCCCCGCCAAGGATCTTCTGCAAGTGGAAAAAAAGGGCCTGGAAGTTTTAGCTCCTTGTGCCGCTTGTTATAACCGTATGCGTTTGACTACCCATAAGCTGCGGGAGAATGCGGAATTGAGAAGGAAGGTCAATCAGATTTTACGCGGTGATTATGAGGGAAAGGTCAAGGTGCGTCACATCTCGGATGTTGTGGTTAACGAGTACGGCCTGGAAGCCATTGCCAAACTCCTGGAAAAGGATCTGAATGGTTTGAAGGTGGTTTGCTACTATGGTTGCTTATCGGCCCGCCCGCAAAAGATTGTTGCCTTCGATGACCCGGTTTACCCTTCTTATCTTGACCGGTTAATTCAAACCCTGGGGGGGAGCGCCATAGAGTGGCCCTTCAAGACTGAATGCTGCGGGGGTTCTTTCTCGGTTTCCAAAAAGGATGTAGTCCTGAAGTTGACCCACGATTTATTGGATATGGCCCAAGACCTTGGGGCTGAGGCCATTGTGGTTGATTGCCCCCTTTGCCAGTTTAACCTGGATTTCCGCCAGGAAGAAGTGGAAAAGAAATATGGGGCCCATTTCGCCCTGCCAGTTTTTTATTTCACCCAGTTACTGGGTATCGGACTGGGCCTGCGGGGAGAAGAGCTGGGACTGAAGAAACTGAACGTGGACCCTTTTGCCCTCTTGGGGAAAAAAAACATCCAAATATAATTTTGCCACAGAGAACACAGAGGGCATAGAGGAAAATAAAAATAAAAGACCAAAGCTAAGACTGATCGTTGATTTATTTGTTTTGGTACTGGCTTTTTAATTATTCTTATTCTCTGTGATCTCTGTGGCGAAAAAAAATAAGGAATAGACGATGGCGCGAATCGGAGTTTTTGTCTGTCACTGCGGTACGAACATTGCGAGAACGGTTGACGTCAAGTACGTGGCAGAGGAGATGTCCAAAGAGAAGGGAGTGATCATCTCCCGCGACTATAAATACATGTGCTCCGACCCGGGGCAAAATATCATTAAGGAATATATTCGCCTTTACAAATTAGACCGGGTGGTCGTGGCTTCCTGTTCCCCCCTTCTGCATGAACGCACTTTCCAGAATACGGTGAAAGAAGAGGGATTGAACCCCTACCTGATGGAGATGGCCAACATCCGCGAGCAATGCTCCTGGGTACACAAAGACCGCGCCGAGGCCACGCTTAAGGCCATCGAGTTGATCAAAATGTCTTTGGCCAAGGTTCGCATGAACGAACCTCTTTTCCCCAAAAGAACTCCCATGGAGCGCAAAGCTCTGGTCATCGGCGGGGGGATTTCGGGGATGCAAGCGGCCTTAGACATCGCCATGGTGGGCCACCCGGTGATCCTGGTAGAAAGGGCGCCTTCCATCGGCGGCCGGATGGCCCAATTCGATAAAACCTTCCCCACTTTGGATTGCGCAGCCTGTATTTTAACGCCCAAGATGGTGGACGTGCGCAGCAACCCGAACATCCGCATTCTAACCTACTCGGAAGTGGAGAGCGTCGAAGGGTACGTGGGCAATTTCGAAGTTAAGATCCGCAAAAAAGCACGCTCCGTTGACATGTCCAAGTGCACCGGCTGCGGAGAATGCATGCAGAAATGCCCCAGCCGGGTAGACAGTGAGTTCGACCTGGGGCTGGGAAAGCGCAAAGCCATCTATATTCCCTTTCCCCAGGCCGTACCCAATGTACCAGTTATCGATCGAACCCATTGCCGTTTTTTCACTCAGGGGAAATGCAAAGTCTGCCAGAAGGTCTGTCCCGCGGAGGCGATTAACTACGAACAGACAGATGAGATCATTTCGGAAAAAATCGGAGCCATTGTCGCCGCCACAGGTTTCGACCTATCCGATCCCAATGATTACAGTGAATACGGCGGCGGTCGGTATAAAGATGTGATCAACGGGCTGCAATTCGAACGCATGATCAATGCCTCCGGGCCGACGGAGGGGCATTTAAAGCGGCCCTCGGATGGCAAAGAGCCCAAAACCATTGTTTTCATCCAATGCGTGGGTTCCCGGGATGAAAACTTAGGCCGCCCTTACTGCTCCAAGATGTGCTGCATGTACACGGCCAAACATGCCATCCTAACCAAGGAGCACATTCCCGACGCCCAGGTTTACGTCTTCTACATTGATATCCGGGCAGCAGGGAAAAATTACGAGGAATTCGTCCGGCGAGCCATCGAACAGTACGGAGCGAACTATCTTCGGGGAAGGGTCTCGCGAATCTTTGAAAAAAACGGCAAGTTGATCGTACGCGGAGCCGACACTCTTTTACGGAGCCAGGTGGAAATTGAAGCGGATATGGTGGTCTTGGCCACGGCCCTGGTGGCTCGCAGCGATGCTGTCAAAGTAGCGCAAATGTTGGGGATCCCGTACGATCAAAATCGTTTTTTTACGGAGATGCATCCCAAACTGGCGCCCGTGGAAAACGTGACCGCGGGCATCTATCTCACCGGCGCCTGTCAGGCCCCTAAGGATATACCCGATTCCGTGGCTTCAGCCAGTGGGGCCTCGGTGAAAGTTTGCGCCCTCTTTGCCAATGAGGAATTGATCTCCGACCCGATGACCGCCCAGGTTAACCCGGCGCTGTGCTCACTCTGCAAGACCTGCGTAGACCTGTGCCCGTTTAGCGCCATCGTCGAGGAAGAGGTAAAGAGGCCCGATGGCCGAACCCAAAAACAGATGCGAGTGATCGATGGGGTTTGCCATGGCTGCGGAGCCTGCGTGGCTTCCTGCCGCTCGGGGGCGATCACCCTGAAGGGATACACCGATCAACAGATTTTCTCGGAGATCGAATCACTGGCGAGTTCATTTTAAATAAGCGATCGGCTATCAGCCCTCGGCTCTCAATTGAATTTTTCTATTGTTTTGCTGACCGCTGATTGCTGACTGCTTTTTCGAGGTGTCCATGGAAGCAAAGCGGGAAACGGAAGAGCAAGAAAAAAATTGGGAACCAAAGATATTAGCTTTCCTCTGCCGGTGGTGTAGTTATGCCGGTGCCGATCTGACCGGCTCTTCGCGGATCAGTTATCCCGCGAATGTGCGTATCTTGCGCGTCCCCTGTTCCGGCCGGGTCAATCCGTTATTTATCCTCAAAACCCTTCGTTCCGGAATGGATGGAGTGCTGGTCTCAGGATGCCATCCCGGAGATTGCCATTACACGGCAGGAAATTACAATGCCCGCAGAAAATTTGCCATCCTCTCTAATCTTTTACAGTATGTAGGTATCGATCCCAGGCGCGTTCAATTTTCCTGGGTCTCGGCTGCGGAAGGGGACAAGTTTGCTAAGGTGGTGAATAATGTGGTGGCCGATGTAAAAGCCCTTGGGCCCAACGAGTTGTTCCGGCTTCCCCAGGGAGGGCAACCCGCGCCAGGGCCGGCGAGTGCCCATGAATAGGATGGAAAACAGATATGTCCGCACCAATCCCTGAAATCAAAAAAGATGACCTCGTGGCTCTGGTAAAAAGTCTTTTTCAAGAGGGCAGGATAGATCATTTCCTCGGTTACCAGAAAGGGACGGTGAAGTTCAAGACGGCTCCTTTGATTGCCCACAAGGAGGAGGACCTGCAAGGACTTGCGGTGGACGACTTTTTCCATTCCAACCTGGCTCTTTACCTCAAAGAGATCAAAGGGCGAGTGGGTATTTTGACGAAGGGATGCGACAGCCGATCTCTGGTTACTCTCATCAAAGAAGAACAGGTAAAACGGGAAGATCTCTATATCGTGGGCATTCCTTGTCCGGGTCAGATCGATCCCAAGAGAGTTGCTGCTGCCGCCACCTGTGCGATAGAGGAATTGGAAGAAATCAACCGCCGGGGCCAGGAGATGGTGATCCGGGTCAACGGGCAAGAAAAAACATTGCCGAAGATTCAGGCCCTTATGGGCAAATGCCTTGCTTGCCACTATCCCCAACCCCTGATCTTCGATGCCCTTCTTGCCGGAGATTACGTTGCGCCGGTATCCCCAATAACCCGCTCCCCGGATGATCTTCGCCCCAAACCTATCGCGGAAAAATGGGCCTTCTGGTCTGGGCAGTTTGAAAGGTGCATCCGTTGTTATGCCTGCCGCAATGTTTGCCCGGCCTGCTTCTGCCCCCGCTGTTTAGTGGAAGAGAATATGCCTCAGTGGGTTTCTCCCTTGCCGTCCCAAGGGGATAATTTCGTATTTCACCTGATGCGCCTGATGCACGTCGCCGGAACCTGCGTATCCTGCGGAGAGTGCGAACGGGTATGCCCCATGGAAATCCCTTTGATGAAGCTCAATGAAAAGATGGCTGATGATATTAAAGAGCTTTTTGATTTTGTTGCCGGTGTGGATTTGGACAAAGCTCTTCCTCTCCGAACGTACCGCCAGGAAGACCCCGATGATTTCATCAAGTGAACGAAGGTTCAAAATGTACCTTAAAATCACCCCCAAAAAATTGATTCAATGGTTGGACGGATTGAAAGCCCAGGCTGAAGTCTTAACACCGGCCAAGGTGGACGGCGTGTGGACTTACACTCTTTCCGACCTTCAGACCCTCCCTCAGCATTACTTTAATTCCTGTATTCCACCCAAGAGTTTGTTTTTTCCATCCCTGCAGGCCTTGCTCGGCTGGAGGTCATCTGACAGCTCGCTGCAGTTAAGCTCCACCCCCCCTCCGGATGGCCAACGGGCTATCTTGGGCTTGAGGCCCTGTGACGCTAGGGCGTTACGCATCCTTGAACCAGTTTTCTTGAAAGATTATCAGGATGTTTTTTATTCCCAGAATCTCTTGCGCACGCTTCTTTTGGGGCAGGCCTGCCGGGCGCAATGCCAAGGCTCCTTCTGCGAAGAGATGGGTATCGATCCCCAAGATTCGGTAGACGTAGACCTGTTCTTCAGGGAAGTTCCCGGAGGCTATTTAGCCAGGGTGATCACGGAAAAGGGCAAAGATCTGGCAAGAGGCGGAGACTTTTTTGAGGAATCCTCTGCAGGGGAATGGAATGCGGCACGGCGGGAAATTGGGGGGAAAAGAGATAACCCCATATTTGATTTAGAAAAGGTAAAGGCCCGGGTCGGGGAGCGGTTCCCGGATGAAGACTTCTGGAGGCGGGTTTCGGATAAGTGCATCAATTGCGGGATATGCACCTACCTCTGCCCCACCTGCCACTGCTTTGACCTCTGTGACCTGCAGATGCCCGGCCAGGGAGTTCGCTTCCGCTGCTTCGATAGCTGCGCCTTCCCGGGTTTTACCAAAATGGCCGTACACAACCCCCGGGAGGAAAAATGGCGGCGTTACCGCCAGAGGGTGAGCCACAAGTTTAACTTTTTCTACCAAAACTTCCAAGCCGTGGCCTGCGTGGGTTGCGGCCGCTGTGTAATTCATTGCCCGGTCAACCTTGATCTGCGGGAAGTTTTGCTGGCCATCGCCCAGTGAATCAGACGAAGAGGGATCCGATGAACGAGCAAGTCCAGGAAAAAAACATTTATCAGCCTCACCTCATGGAGATCACCAAAGTCATCCCCGAAACCGGGGACACCAAAACCTTCCATATTCAATTCCAAGATGCCTCCCTGCGGGAGAGCTTTTCCTTCCTCGCCGGCCAATTTGCCGAGTATTCTGTCTTTGGGGAGGGGGAGGCTACTTTCTGCATTTCTTCCAGCCCCACGCGGATGGGCCGCCTGGAGTTTAGTGTAAAACGAGTAGGTCGGGTTACCCATGCCCTCCACCAATTAAACGAGGGCGATCCCATAGGTTTCCGGGGGCCTTACGGAAACCATTTTCCTTTGGATAAGCTCAAGGGAAAAAACCTTTTGTTCATTGGCGGGGGGATCGGACTCGCCCCCCTCCGTTCCTTGATTCATAATGTTGTGGACACCCGAGCGGATTACCGGGAAATCACCATTCTTTATGGCGCCCGAAGTCCGCAAGACCTCTGTTTTCGATACGACTTGGAAAGCTGGGGGGGTAATCCTACCCTCACAATAGTTACGACCGTTGATGTTGGGGATAACAATTGGAAGGGAAAGGTAGGTTTAGTGCCCATGGTCCTGGAGGAAATCAAACCTTCTTCCAAGGAAACGATAGCCATCACCTGCGGCCCGCCGATCATGATTCGTTATACCCTCAAATCCCTGGAGAAACTTGGTTTCACTCCGTCGCAAGTCTGGACGACCCTGGAAATGAAGATGAAATGCGGCCTGGGGAAATGCGGCCGCTGCAACATAGGTCCTCTTTATGTTTGCAAGGATGGGCCGGTTTTCAGCTTGGAAGAGATTCAGCGCTTCGTTTCCGACGAATTTTGATGGCAGTATATAACCGTTTTCGCATCCAAGAATCCCTCCATCCCCAAAATAATCCATCTCTTTCTTTTTCCCTTACCAGCTTACCCCTACGCAGGGTCAAATTGCCCGCCAAAAAACTTCCCATTAATAATTTCTATTCCCTTATTGTTAGGTCTAAGGTGGAAGAAGGGTGCTCTTCGCCTGGCCCGGGCCAATCATCTCGAATTTATATGCAAAAATGAAAAGTGAAGGGTGGCAAGACAGGACCAGAATAATATTGACTTAAGTACCTTAGAGGTGCTAAAATTTTAAAATAAAATAATAAATAAGATAGATAGTAGGGAGGCGGGGAAATGTTTAAGATTGGCGATAAGGCGGTCTATCCTGCGCATGGTGTGGGAATTATCGAAGACATTAAATGTAAAGTGATCTCGGGAAATAAAAGAACCTTCTATGTTTTGAGAATTTTAGAGAAAGAGATGACCATTATGATTCCCACTGACAATGCCGAAAGTGTTGGGCTGAGGGGGATCATCGATAAAAAGGAAGTTTCCAAGGTTTTCCGCATTCTTTCCGAAAGAAACGGGAAGATTGATTGCCAGACCTGGAATCGCCGATACCGCGAGTATATGGAAAAAATCAAATCCGGATCGGTTTTTGAAGTAGCCGAAGTTTTACGGGATCTGGTTCACTTGAAAACCGACAAAGACCTTTCTTTTGGAGAGCGACAGATGCTCGACCTGGCCCAGAACCTGCTGGTCAAGGAGCTCTCCATCGCCAAAAATATGGCCGAAGAAAAAGTTCGTCTTCGCCTTCTGAGCATCTTCAATATCTGAAAGTCAGCTCTTCTATTCAAAAATTCCAAGAAGAAAGGAGGTGAAAAAAGGTGGGGATGTTTATCCTGCGGATCTTGCTGTTAGTGGCCACTGGCAGCAGCGGTTTTTTTCTGGGGCAGCAGGTTTCCCAGCTCCCGGAGTCCGGTTTATGGGGGATGGGGATCGGCTTATTCATCGGGATTCTCGTGATTTTATTCGAACGCGGCATTAAACAGATGCCGCTGAAAGTGGTCGTCGGTGGAGCCATCGGGTTGGTTTTGGGTTTGATGCTGGCCAACCTTTTGATCAGCGCGTTCTTTACCGGCCTCTTTGAGCGGCTGGAAGTAAGTTTTTCAGCGTATGTTCTCATTAATAGTGCCCTCGGCTACCTGGGTTTGATCTTGGGGATCAAAAAGGGAAAAGATTTTGAGCCAACAAAAATTTCCTGGTTCTCCAAAGGAGTACCCCAAGGAAGCAACGGGCATAAAGTCCTGGATACCAGCGTAATCATCGATGGACGCATCGCGGATATTTGTGATACGGGATTCATGGAGGGCACGTTTATTATTCCCCAATTTATCCTCCAAGAATTACGCCACATCGCAGACTCCTCGGATCCTTTAAAGCGCGGAAGGGGGCGGAGGGGCCTGGATGTTTTGAATAGAATTCAGAAGCAAAATAATTTGGAAGTCAAGATCGTCGATCAGGACTACCCCAAAATTCAGGAAGTAGACGCCAAGTTGATCGCCTTGGCCAAGGAAATAAACGCCAAAATCATTACCAATGATTTTAACCTCAACAAGGTAGCCGAACTGCAAGGAATTCCGGTGCTGAACATCAACCAGCTCTTCAACGCTTTGAAACCGGTCGTTCTCCCCGGTGAAATCATGAATGTGAAAATTTTGAAAGAAGGGAAGGAAGCCGGACAAGGCGTGGCTTATCTGGATGATGGAACAATGGTTGTGGTGGATAACGCCCGACGTTACATGGGCAAGAATGTAGACGTTTCGGTAACCAGCGTACTCCAGACCACCGCCGGGCGGATGATTTTCACCCTCTTGAAAGAAGACGCCCCGGAGAACTTTTATCAAAGTTTTAACCATTGATAAATACCCTGGGGGGGAGGATTGCCCAGAATTTTCGGGGGAGATTCTGGGTTTTCTTTATGCCCACGGGGCGAGTCGTTGAACGGCGCTCAAGGGTTCACCCTCGCCGGACTATGGAAAACAGGCAGATGATGCGCGTTGTGGCCTTAATCCCAGCAGCGGGCCGGGGGAGGCGCATGGGCAGGGAAACACCCAAAGCCTCTCTTTTCTTAGGAGGAATTCCTCTCTTAAGGCACACTCTCCAAAGATTCGAAGCCTGCAACCAGGTGGATGAGATCTTACCGCTGGTTTCCCCCAAGGAAGTCTCCTTTTGGACCGATGAAATTGGGCACCGCTCAAAGCTCAAGAAGGTTCAAAGGGTATTGGCCGGAGGAGCAGAACGGCAAGATTCGGTTTTTTTGGGTTTGCAAGCCATCGCGGGAAACGCGGATTGGGTCATTATCCATGACGGAGCCCGGCCTTTTGTTCCTCCCGAGTTAATCGAGCGAGCCCTATCTGAAACCCGTCGCTGGAAAGCGGTAGCTGCGGCGCTGCCTGCCGGGGAAACGATCAAGGAAGTTTCTCTGGCCAAGGAAGTTTTAAAAACAGTGGATCGCGGCCCCCTTTGGATCATCCAGACCCCCCAATCCTTCGAGTACAGCTTAATCCTTAACGCCCATGAGAAGGCCCGAGAAGAAAGGTTTTACGGGACCGACGATGCTTCTCTGGTAGAGCGGTTGGGAATCCCAGTGCGGGTGATCGAAGGTTCCCCCTTTAATTTTAAGATCACCACACCTGAAGACCTCATCTTGGGGGAAGCGTTGCTGCAATACTGGAAATAAAGTTTCGAGTTGCCAGTTGCGAGTTTCGGATTAAAGGTCTCAGGTTGGAAGTTGCCGGTGGTGAGTTGCCAGCCATGGTTAAATTCAGTTATTTTTATATTCTTAGCTTGATTGTATAAGAATTTCCTTATTGGACACAGATGAACGCAGATTTTCAGGATATTAAATGCAAAAAAATAAATATCTGTGAACATCTGTGGAAATCTGTGTCCAATTAAATTTAAACTCGTAACTATTTTTAGGTGTTTTCATGCGCATTGGCTTTGGCTACGACATCCATCGGCTCGTTGAAGGCCGCAGGCTGATCATTGGAGGGGTGGAGATTCCCTACGAAAAAGGACTGGAAGGGCATTCGGATGCCGATGTGCTGTTGCACGCTGTTTGCGACGGACTCTTGGGGGCCCTGGGGGAAGGGGATATCGGGAAGCACTTTCCCAACGCCGACCCTCAATTCCGGGGGATTTCCAGTTTAAAGTTGCTCAACATCGTGGCCTCGATGGTGGGCGAGCGGAGCCTAACTGTGGAAAACCTGGATACCACGGTCATTGCCGAAAAACCCCGGATCATGCCTTACGTTCCCCAGATGAGGACCAAGATCGCTGCGACCATGAACATTTCGGAGGGGAAAGTCAATATCAAAGCCACTACGTCCGAAGGTTTGGGATTTGTAGGGGAAGGAAAAGGTATCGTGGCCTATGCCATCGTGCTTTTGGTTCCGTAAAAGTGATATTGAATTCACCACACCACAGAGATCGCCGAGAGCACAAAGAGGAATTTCATTTAAAATAAAAATTCCAAGCGGCAGTGATCAATTTTTAAAACTTGGATTTTGGGGTAAAGAGGAATTCAGATCGTTATGATTTTCGAAATATAGAATCTTTATCTGCGGATATCTTTGAAAATCTGCGTCCCCAAAAATTTTTTTGATTTTATTCCTCTGCGTTCTCGGTGTGCTCTGCGGTAAATATTATGGAAAACAATATCCGCGTTCGTTTTGCTCCCAGCCCTACGGGGCTGTTACATGTAGGCAATGCCCGTACGGCCCTTTTTAACTTCCTTTTTGCCCGGCAGAGAGGGGGAACTTTCATCGTTCGCCTGGAGGATACAGACTTGGAGCGCTCCACCATTGAGGCCGAGAATGCTATTCTGCAGGACCTGCGCTGGTTGGGGCTCGACTGGGACGAGGGACCCGGCCAGCCCGGGGCTTATGGACCTTACCGCCAGTCCGAACGCCTGGGGGTGTACCGGCGGTATGCTGGAGAGCTTCTGGAAAAAGGGAAGGCTTACCGCTGTTACTGTACGATGGAAGAATTGGAGGAAAAGCGCAAGCGCTCTTTGGCCAAAGGGATTCCTCCCCTATATGATGGCCGTTGCCGAAATTTAACCGCAGAAGAAGAGCAGGCGTTTTCTGCCGCCGGTCGCCCGGCCTCTTTGCGGTTTAAAGTGGAGGCCCGGACCATTGAATTTCAAGACCTGGTAAAAGGGCGAGTGTCTTTTGATGGGCAAAGAATGGGAGATTTCATAATTTTGCGTTCCGATGGGGGAGCTCCTTACAACTTCGCCGTGGTAGTAGACGACGGCCTGATGGCCATTACCCATGTCATTCGAGGGGAAGATCACCTCACGAACACCCCCCGTCAACTTCTCCTCTACAAGACGCTGGGATTTCTTCCACCCCAATTCGCCCACCTTCCTTTAATCCTGGGGTCAGACCGAACCCCTTTGAGTAAACGCCATGGAGCCACGAACGTCGCTCATTTTCGGGAGGAGGGGTATCTGCCCGAAGCCCTGGCCAATTACTTGGCTTTGCTGGGCTGGTCCAGCGAAGACGCCCAGGAGATTTTTAGCTTGGAAGAACTGATCAAGAAATTTTCTTTGGAACGAGTATCCCGCAGTTCCGCAATCTTTAATTTTGAGAAGCTAAAGTGGGTAAATCGGAACCATTTGAAAGGACTGGCGGAGGAGAGAAAGCTGGAGCTGGCCTGGCCATTCTTGCAAAAAAAAGGTATAAATATTGAAAAAATGGGGGAGCCATGGTGGAAAGCCGCCCTGGACGTAATCTGGGAGGAGGTGGATAACCTCTCCCAGCTCGACAAACACTTATCGATTTTTAGCGAGGAGGGCAGGAAAGTAGAGCCCGAAGCCCAAAGCCTTCTCCAAAAAGAAGAAAGTGAGAAAGTCCTGCAGGCGATGAAAGAGGAACTCCAAACCGTTGCCGAAATCAGCGCCGGTAATTATAAACGGATCGTATCCACCTTGGCCAAGCGGGTAAATCTTTCTGGACGGGGCCTTTTTATGCCTTTGCGGGCGGCCTTGACGGGGAAAATTCGCGGCCCGGAATTAGAAAAAATTTTTATTCTCCTGGGCAAAGAAAGAGTGCTGCAAAGGGTGGAATCAGCCCTTGCGCTAACAGGGTCAGAAAGGAGCAGGCGAGGTGAATCATAACTCATTACTTCCTTTTATTTCCAAGTTCCCCAATGCCCGGATCATGGTCATCGGGGACCTAATGGTGGATGAATATATTTGGGGCAATGTTTCCAGGGTCTCTCCGGAAGCACCGGTCCCCGTAGTGAGCGTGACCTCCGAAAGTTTGCGTCTGGGGGGGGCCGGAAACGTGGTTAACAATATCCACACCCTCGGCGGGAAAGTTTTACTGGCGGGAATTGTGGGCAATGACGAGATGGGGCGGAAAGTGATCCATGACCTGCACAAGATGGGTCTGGGAACCAAAGGAGTCATCGTCGAACCAGAAAGGGTTACCACAGTGAAGACGCGGATCATCGCCCAACATCAGCAGGTGGTTCGCTACGACCGGGAAATTACCCGGCCCATTCATCCGGAAAGTATCCAGCAGATCCTTTCGCTGCTGGAAGGGGGGATCAATGAATTGGATGCCGTTCTGGTCTCCGATTACGGAAAAGGGGTCATTTGTGAACCTTTGATGGAGCGGGTACGTTTCCTGACTCAAAGAGCCGGGAAAATTTTGACGGTGGATCCAAAAGTAAAGAATTTTCCCCTTTTCCGTGAAGTAACCATCATAACTCCCAACCATTACGAGGCGGCGGAAGCGAGCGGACGCTGGATTATGAGCGAGGAAGATCTCATGGCGGTGGGCCGGACCCTGCTGCAGCGGTTGCAAGCCCAATCTGTTTTGATCACCCGGGGAGAAAAAGGGATGACCCTTTTTCAGGGCAACGGAGAAGTAACCCACATCCCCACGATGGCCAAAGAGGTTTATGATGTTACCGGAGCGGGGGATACGGTAATCTCGGTACTCACGTTGGCCATGGGCAGCGGGGCCACCGCCAAGGAAGCTGCAATACTTTCCAATATCGCGGCCGGACTCGTCGTGGGAGAAATCGGGACGGCGACCATCAAAGCGTCAGAACTGGAAGATGCGGTAAGAAATGGCATCCGGGAAAGGCGCAAAAGAGTAGGGTCCAACCCCTGAGGGTAGGTTATGAGCTTGCCCCGTTCTCCCCAGCCCGTGAAGTTGGTGATGAGTTTTATCTTTGAGGAAGAGGAAGTTTTCGCTGCGGCAATATCTGAGGCCGACCGGCAATACGGGGCGGTGGATTTTTTGACTGAACCTTTACCCTTTGATTTCACCTCCTATTACGAGCCGGAGATGGGTAGAGGCCTTAAGCGCAGGCTGGCCGGGTTTGGGCCCTTGATTGCACCCGATCAGTTGCCGGAGATAAAAATCTGGACGAACGCCTTGGAATCAAAGTTCCTAAATGAACGGGAGGGGCGGAAAGTAAATATCGATCCAGGGTACATGGCGGCTTCCAAGTTTATCCTGGCCACGGGGAAGGATTATAGCCACAGGGTTTACCTCGGACAGGGAATTTACGGGGATTTGACGTTATGGTTCCAAAAGGGGGCTTTTACTTCCCTGCCCTGGACTTATCCGGATTATGCTTCCCAACCATTGATCGGCCTGATCAATCTTCTGCGCAAGCGTTACCTGTGGCAGTTGAGAAACCCTTGAATCCTTTAAGGTGAAATTATGATCAAAAGCATGACCGGCTACGGCCGGGGTGAATGGCAGGAAGAAGGGCAACGGGTGGAAGTGGAGGTCAAGTCCTTCAACCACCGCTACTGCGACATTCTACCGCACCTACCCCGAAGGCTGAACGCTCTGGAAGGGCAGATACGGAATTACGTCAAACAGCGGGTTTCCCGGGGACGGATTGAGGTATTCGTACAAATCGGCGATTCTTCCCCCGTGGAACAAAAGTTGGAATTGGACCTAAACTTGGCCCGTGACTATTACCTGGCCTTACAGGCTTTGCAGGAAAATTTGGGGATCCCCGGGGAAATCCGCATAGAAACCCTGTCCAACTACAAAGAGATTTTCACTCGGAAAGAAGTGGAAACGAACCTGGAAAAAGAATGGGCCGCTTTGCAGGGAGCCCTGGAGGGGGCGCTGGGGCAGCTGGAAAACATGCGCCGCGAGGAAGGCCTGATGCTCCGCCAGGATTTCTTGAACCGACTGAAAACCGTGGAGGAAATGTTACGGGGAATTGAAGAAAAAGCCCCGTTGGCGCTGCGCGCTTGCCGCGACCGACTGGCCCAGCGGGTTCAGGAGCTATGCGGGGGACTCCCAATCGATGAAGCCCGATTGGCGCAGGAAGTGGCCTACCTGGCGGAACGCAGCGACCTCAATGAGGAATTGGTGCGTATTGGTAGTCATCTCAATCAATTTCGGGAAATGCTGGACCGTCCTGAACCCATGGGGAGAAAGTTAGATTTTCTCCTCCAGGAAATCAATCGGGAAGCTAACACCATAGGCTCGAAAGCCAATGATGCCGGGATCGCCCAGTTGGCCGTGGGAATTAAAGGTGAGCTGGAGAAGATTCGCGAGCAGGTTCAGAACGTGGAATAATGATTAGCCGCAGAGGACACAGAGATCACCGAGATAAAAAAGTTTGGAGGCAGGAGTTAATGGTCTCGCTCTGAACTCCGAACCCATTCTATTTTTTAGGCGTTCTCTGCGTGCACTGCGGGAAGATTATAATGACCAAGAAAATGAAACAAGGGTTGCTGTTTGTAGTTTCCGCACCCTCGGGGACGGGGAAGACGACCCTCTGCCGGGCGATGACCCGAATCTTTCCTGGTCTTCATTACTCTATCTCTCACACCACTCGCCAACAACGCCCCGGGGATGAAGACGGTAGAGATTACCATTTCACCTCCCCCCAAGAATTTCAACAAATGATCGATCGTAGTGAATTCATGGAATGGGCGGAGATCTATGGCCATCGCTACGGCACATCTCGGGCTGTGGTGGAAAAAGTCTTGGCGGAAGGCCGGGATGTTATCCTGGATATAGACGGACAGGGGGCGAAGCAGATACGCGAAAAAAAGTTGCCAGGGGCCTTCATCTTCGTCCTCCCTCCTTCCTTAGAGGAACTGGAAAGGAGGTTGTCCAACCGCCGGACCGAAAGAAAAGCGGACAGGGAAGATCGTCTGGGGAAAGCGAAAGCCGAAATGGCTGAGGCTTACTGGTATGACTATCTGATCGTCAATGATGAACTGGAAAAAGCTCAGGAACAATTGCAAGCCGTCATCCTGGCAGGACACTGTCGGCGAGAAAGGATGAGCGAGTTCGTAGATGAAATACTTACCGCTAAATAAATTCTGAAAATTCGCCTAATCCAAATTCCAAGAGGAGGAGAAAATGGCTCGTATTTCAGTAGAAGATTGTTTAAAAAAGGTTCCCAATCGTTTCGGTTTGGTGCTGCTGGCAGCCGCCCGGACGAAACAATTGCTCAAGGGGTCTAATCCCCGCGTGCAAACGGACAATAAAGAAATTGTCTTGGCCCTGCGGGAAATCGCCGCCGGCAAAGTGACCCCGGCAAAACCCAAAGGGAGAATTGCGCAGGAAAAGAACGAGGAAGGAAAATGAGGGAAGTCGTTCGCCAAAAGATTATCTTTGCCCTCGACGTGGCCACTTTAGAAGAAGTGCGGCGTTTCGTGGGCTTGCTGAAAAACCGGGTAGGGTTGTTCAAGGTTGGACTGGAGCTTTTCACCGCCTTCGGTCCAGAGGCGGTAAAAGCGGTTCAAGAAGAAGGCGGGGATGTTTTTCTCGACCTTAAACTGCATGATATTCCCAACACAGTCGCCCGGGCGGCGGAAGAGGCCGTTAAATTGGGGGTGACAATGTTCAACCTTCATGCCCCCGGCGGAATGGAAATGATGCGCGCAACAGCGCAGCGTTGCCGCAATATAGCCGAAAAGTTGAATCGGCCCCAGCCCATAATCTTGGCCGTTACCATTCTGACCAGCCTGGACGAAGAGAACCTCAAAGAGATAGGTTGGATCGGGCCGGTATCGGAGCAGGTCGTCCACCTGGCTGAATTGGCCCAAAAGGCAGGAATCGATGGAGTTGTTGCTTCGCCCCAGGAAATCATTTCCGTACGCCAGCGCTGTGGACCGCGATTCCATATCGTGACCCCCGGGATCCGCCCGGCGTTTGCCGCCCCCGGCCAAGATGACCAAAAACGGGTCATGACCGCCAAGGAGGCCATCACCGCCGGAGCGGACTATATCGTCATCGGCCGCCCTGTTCGCTTGGCCCAAGATCCGGCCGCGGCCATGGACCGGGTGATTGCCGAGATCAGTTGAATACCCCACTCCGAATTAAAATAACGGAGGGACAAAGACATCGTAATTCAAAATCTCTTCGGTGACACCATAGATCCTGTGCCGGGTATTTTTAGGGACGCGGACAAAAGTGCCTTTCTCGATGTCGAAATCTCCGATGCCGTCAATCCACATTTTTCCTTTTCCGGAAAGGAGGAAAATTATATCCTCCTGGATTTCATGGGTATGCTCGGGGATCTCCTTGCCCACGGGAATTTTAACCAGGAAGCAGGTCACATCGGCCTGATCCACTTTTTGGGTAGCAAGCAGCTTGATCTGAATGGGCAGAAAGGGATGAGGCTCCCAGGTTAAATCTTGGTTCCTTTTAACGGAATTCATCGTACCTCCGTGAATGAGGATTGAAAATGAAGCGTTGAGGGTTCAACGCTGTAGGGCGCAGTGATTTGACAAATGGGCTTTCTTAGTATAAGATTTTAACTTCATTCTTGCAAGCAATTGCATTTTTACAAAGGAGGAGAGGCGATGGAGAAGCGCGACCTGGAACTCGTCCAGAAGTACATCTCCAGCGACCCCGAGCTGAAGCGACATATGGATGAGCATGAAGAATTTGAACGCAGACTTGCGGAACTGAATCGTCATTTGTATCTCACCCCGGAGGAAGAAGTGGAACGAAAAAAAATCCAAAAATTGAAACTTGCTGGCCGCGATCGGATCGAGGCCATTCTCGCTAAATACCGATCCCAGGATGCACGAGGGTAAAGGTTTGAAGAAAACGGGAGCGGAAATTCTCTTTGAGAGTCTGAAGCTGGAAGGGGTGGATACAATCTTCGGATTTCCCGGAGGAGCTGTCCTAAGCATTTACGACACGCTGTTGAAATATTCCGAAGAAATCCGCCACATCCTTGTGCGCCATGAACAGGGAGCCGTGCATGCGGCCGATGGGTATGCCCGCTCTTCGGGAAAAGTGGGAGTCTGCCTAGTGACTTCCGGCCCCGGCGCCACCAATACCGTAACCGGCATCGCCACCGCCTACATGGATTCTGTTCCTCTGGTGGTCTTCACCGGTCAAGTGCCCACCATGCTCATCGGCAACGATGCTTTCCAGGAAGCAGATATTGTCGGCATCACCCGTCCCTGCACCAAGCACAATTATCTGGTCAAAGATGTCAAGGACCTGGCTGCGATCATTAAACAGGCTTTCCATCTGGCCAGGACAGGAAGGCCCGGCCCGATCCTTGTGGATCTACCCAAAGATGTAATGGCCAACAGTACGGAGTTCTCTTACCCTGCCAAGGCCATGATGCGTAGCTATAATCCAACTTACCAGGGTCATCCTGGGCAGATCAGGAGAGCGGTTAAACTCGTTGCTCAAGCCCAAAAGCCCCTGATTTACGCCGGGGGGGGAGTCATCCTCTCCAACGCGTCCAAAGAACTTACTGCTCTGGCCCAGAAATTCTCCATTCCTGTGACGACCACCCTCATGGGATTGGGAAGCTTTCCGGGAACGAGTCCTCTCTTCTTGGGCATGCTCGGCATGCATGGAACCTTTCAGGCCAATATGGCCATCACCCATTGTGATGTGCTCATTGCGGTTGGAGCCCGGTTTGACGACCGGGTAACGGGCAAGGTGGAAACCTTTGCTCCCCGCTCGCAAAAAATCCATATCGACATCGACCCCACTTCCATCTCCAAGAATGTTCTCGTGGACATTCCCATCGTCGGCGATGTCAAGAATGTCCTCAAAGCGATGCTCAAATTCTTCGAGGAAGAACCCCCTCAGGATTGGCCCCAAGCGCGGGCAGATTGGTTAAAGCAGATTGGGGAATGGATGAAAACGTCCCCGTTAACTTATAGATCTGGCCCCTGCATCAAACCCCAATTCGTTGTAAAAAAGATCAACGAAATTACCCGAGAAATCACGGGGGGCAACTTCATCATCACCACGGAAGTAGGCCAGAATCAGATGTGGACGGCCCAATATTTTACCTTTACCCAGCCACGAACGTTGATCACTTCTGGCGGTTTAGGCACGATGGGTTATGGTTTCCCTGCCGCCATTGGCGCGCAGGTGGCCTTCCCGGATAAAACCATCATCGATATCGCTGGCGACGGAAGCTTCCAGATGAACATTCAGGAGTTGGCCACGGCCGTTCAATATAAACTTCCGGTGAAGGTGGCGGTGTTGAATAACCACTGCCTGGGCATGGTGCGCCAATGGCAACAGCTTTTCTGCGCTCAGCGCTATTCCCAAACCCTATTCGAGGTCGCTCCTGACTTCGTCAAGCTGGCCGAAGCTTACGGGGCCGTTGGCCTGCGGGCAACCAAGCCGGAAGAAGTTGAACCGGTCATCCGCGAGGCCCTGGCGATTCGCCAGCCCGTGGTTATGGATTTCGTAGTGGATCGGGACGAATGTGTTTATCCCATGGTTCCGGCCGGCGCGGCCTTGACCGAAATGCTTCTGGTATAAGGGGAAAATGCGACACGTTATATCGGTTTTAGTGGATAATGAACCGGGAGTCCTCTCCCGGATCTCCGGGCTCTTTAGTGGCCGGGGTTTTAACATCGAGAGTCTGAATGTGGCCGAGACCTTAGACCCGTCGATTTCGCGGATGACTCTGGTCACCCGCGGGAACGTCCAAATCGTTGAACAAATCATTAAACAACTGAACAAACTGGTCAACGTGATCAAAGTTCTCGAGCTTACGGGTTCTGATTATGTGGAACGGGAAATGGCCCTGATCAAAGTAACAGCCGAGACGACCTCGCGAGCTGAAGTTCTACGGATCGTAGACATCTTCCGGGGGAAGGTGGTGGACGTTTCCCCAAAATCCTTTACCCTGGAAATTACCGGAGATGAAAAAAAGATCCAGGCCGTCATTGACCTTCTCGTTCCCATCGGCATCATGGAAATTGTGCGCACGGGAAAGGTAGCGATCACCCGGGTCCGCAAAGAAGGGGCCAATGCGAGTGGGATACGGGAAAAAGACCTGCAAAAATCTTAATCGTTAAACAAATCGCTCAACTATTTTGTTTTAAGGAGGAATTACATGGCAAAAATGTACTACGACAAAGATGCGGATCTGAACGCACTTAAAGGAAAAAAAGTGGCCATTATCGGGTACGGCAGCCAGGGGCACGCCCAGGCGCTGAACTTACGGGATTCCGGAGTGAATGTCATCGTAGCCGAGCTGGAAGGAACCGAAAACTATGCTTTGGCCAAGAAGCACGGTTTCAAGCCCATGACGGCTGCGGAAGTCTCCGCCCAGGGAGACCTGATCCAGATTCTGGCCCAAGATAATGTTCAGGCCGTCCTCTACCAAAAAGACGTTAAGCCCAATTTAAAACCGGGTAAGACTCTGGTCTTTTCCCATGGGTTCAACATTCATTATCATCAGATCGTTCCTCCACCCCAGGTGGATGTGATCATGATTGCCCCCAAGAGCCCAGGCCATATTCTCCGGCGGGAATTCGAGACCGGCACCGGAGTTCCCGGCCTGCTGGCGATTTTCCAGGACCATACGAAGAAAGCAAAGAAAACTGCTTTGGCCTACGCCAAAGGCATCGGCTGTACGCGGGCAGGGGTCATCGAGACCACCTTTAAAGAAGAAACCGAGACAGACCTATTGGGGGAACAAGCGGTTCTCTGCGGGGGAGTTACTGAGCTGATTAAAGCCGGGTTTGATACCCTGGTGGAGGCTGGATACCAGCCCGAAATTGCCTACTTTGAGTGCCTGAATGAACTTAAACTCATAGTCGATTTGATCTATGAGGGAGGATTGAGCTGGATGCGCTATTCTGTGAGCGATACCGCTGAGTACGGCGACTATTATGCCGGCCCCAAGGTTATTACCCAGGAAACCCGCCAGATCATGAAGAAACTCCTCCGTGACGTTCAGGATGGCACCTTCGCCAAAAACTGGATCCTGGAGAATCAGGCCGGGCGGCCTATCTACAATGCCCGGAAAAAGGAAGAAGCGGAGCATCTCATCGAAAAAGTCGGTAAAGAATTAAGGGCCATGATGCCCTGGATCAAACCCAAGGGGAAAGTGTGAGGAGGTCCACCCAAAGAATCCCCGTGGCCAAGGAGGGGGCTATTTTCATTCTCCCCTTGGCCGCCCTCTCTTTGATCCTTTGGATTCTGTGGTTTACGGCCTGCGCGGGGTTTTTCTCGCTCCTCACCCTTTTTGTTGTCTATTTTTTCCGGGACCCAGAGCGATCCATTCCCCCGGGAGAGAAGGCCGTTCTTGCGCCAGCCGACGGAAAAATCATCAAGGTAGAACCTTGTTGGGAAGAATACTTGCTAAAAGGGCCAACCCTTAAAGTGAGCATCTTTATGTCCCTTTTCAATGTCCACGTAAACCGTATCCCTCTGACCGGGCGCATTATCGATTCCTCCTATCAAACGGGAAAATTTATCCGGGCCAATTTAGATAAAGCTTCTACGATGAATGAGCAGAATGCCCTGCTGATGGAAACTCCGGATGGAACCCGCTTGTTGTTCGTCCAAATCGCCGGCTTAATCGCTCGGCGGATTGTCTGTTGGATTAAGAAGGGAGATGTGGTGGAGCGGGGGTGCCGATTCGGAATGATCCGCTTCGGGTCCCGAGTGGATGTCTATTTACCCGCCAACACCCGCCTTCAGGCCCAGATCGGCCAAAAAGTTTTGGGCGGGCAAACGATATTAGGGGTCTTAACATGAGGCGGGAGAAGAAAGAACGCAGAAAAAAAATCGACAGCATGCGCAAGGGGATCTATATTCTCCCCAACCTCTTTACCGCCACCAGCCTTTTTTGTGGTTTTTTTTCACTCCTCCGTACCCTGCAAGAAGATTTTTACACAGCGGCCATTTTCATCTTGATTTCCGGCCTATTGGATGGAATGGATGGGAAGATTGCCCGCTATACGAATACGACCAGCCGCTTCGGCGTAGAATTTGACTCCTTGGCCGACGTCATCGCCTTTGGCGTCGCCCCGGGGATGCTGGTTTACGCCTGGGCCCTGGAGCCTTTTGGACGCTTGGGTTGGCTGGCTGCTTTTCTCTACGTGGTCTGTGGAGCCCTGCGCTTGGGCCGCTATAACATTCAAGTGAATACAGTGGAAAGCCGCTATTTCAGCGGCCTGCCGATACCGGCGGCCGCCGGCCTGATCGCCACGGGTATCCTGGTCTTTTACAAGCTGGGCGACACAGGGGTCAGTAAACACCTGACGGTTCTCATCGCCACTTATATTTTGGCTTTTTTAATGGTGAGTACGGTGAAGTATTATGGGTTCAAGGACATCGAGCTCTTCCGTCGCAAACCTTTTCGCTGGCTGGTGATTGCCATTCTGCTGATTATCGTTGTGGCCTACGAACCCGAATACACTCTCTTTGGCCTCTTTCTGATCTATGCCGTATCTGGTCCCATCACGGCCATCATATTCCTCCGCCACCGGCGTACGTCCAAACCTCTTCAGGCGGAGGAAAAAGCCGTTTAATTCGAAAGGGCGAGGAGAAATACAGACTCAGGAGACGCAGGAGCGGCCTAATATAATTTTTTGCAGTTAAGAGAGGGTTGCAGCCATGGAGAAAATTCGTATTTTCGATACCACGCTGCGCGATGGAGAGCAGTCCCCAGGCGCCAGCATGAATCTGGATGAAAAAATGATGCTTGCCCGCCAACTCGAGCGTTTGAAAGTGGATGTGATCGAGGCGGGTTTCCCCAGTAGCTCGCCGGGAGATTTCGAATCGGTTAAGCGCATTGCCCAGGAAGTCCAGGAGACGCAAATCGCCGGCTTGTCCCGAACAACGCCGGGAGACATCGACCGGGCTTGGGAGGCGCTGAAATACGCTCGCAATCCGCTCATCCATGTATTCATCGCTACTTCGGATATTCACCTGCAATATAAGCTGCGCAAGAGCCGCGAGGAAGTTTTGGAAGAAGCGGGCCGCGCCGTGGCTTATGCCAAGCGGCATACCCAGGAAGTAGAATTTTCCGCAGAGGATGCAACTCGCTCCGACCCGGAATATCTGGCTCGGGTCGTCGAGGCGGCCATTGAAGCCGGCGCCACCATCGTCAACATCCCGGACACTGTGGGTTACATCATCCCCACGGAATACGGAAAACTGATTACATTTCTCCGCCAAAAAGTGAAAAACATCCATAAAGCCATCCTGTCCATTCACTGTCACAACGATCTGGGAATGGCCGTAGCCAACAGCCTGACGGCTGTGGAAAGCGGTGCCCGCCAGATAGAGTGCACCATTAATGGAATCGGGGAGCGGGCCGGCAATGCTTCCTTGGAAGAGATCGTTATGGCTTTGAAGACGCGGCGCGATTTCTTTTCTTACCAGGTGGGAGTCGTAACCGAACAGATTTACCCGGCAAGCCGACTCCTCTCCGGCATTACGGGTATTCTCGTCCCCCCCAATAAAGCCATCGTCGGCGCTAACGCCTTTGCCCATGAAGCCGGCATCCACCAGGATGGAATTCTGAAGGAGAAGACCACTTATGAAATTATGCGCCCGGAATCCGTAGGCATCTCCCAGTCCACTCTGGTTCTGGGCAAGCACTCGGGCCGCCATGCTTTCCGGGAGAAGATTAAGACCCTGGGCTATGAACTCAGCGAAGCCCACCTGAATCAGGCCTTCCAGCGCTTCAAGGAAGTGGCCGATAAAAAGAAGCAGGTCTTCGATGAAGACCTGGAAGCTATTATCGCCGATGAAATTCTGCGCATTCCCGACCTATTCAAATTGGTCAACCTCAACGTGGTCAGCGGTTCGGTAACTGTACCCACGGCCACGGTTCAGATCGAGATCGGAGGAAAACTCTATCAGGAAGCGGGATTTGGGGATGGCCCGGTCGATGCGGCCTACAAAACGATTTCCAAGATTACCAAGACCAAAAGTCACCTACTCAAGTTTTTGGTCAACGCCATCACCGGCGGTACGGATGCCCAGGGGGAGGTCACGGTGATCCTGGAAGAAGAAGGAATACGGGTCACCGGGCAAGGGGCCCATACCGATATCATCATTGCTGCGGCCAAAGCCTATATCAATGGACTGAATAAATTAGAGCACCAAAAGCGTATCAAGGGAGTTTGAAAATGATTCGACCGATGACCATTAGCGAAAAGATTCTGGCCGAACATGCCGGCCTCCGGGAAGTCGAACCCGGGCAACTGATCAACGCCCGGGTCGATTTGGTTCTGGGCAACGACATTACCGCGCCCATCGGCATCGAGGAATTCCGCCGGACCGGAGCCACGAAAGTTTTTGATCCGGACAAGGTCGTCCTCATTCCCGATCATTTCGTTCCGAACAAAGACATTAAGTCGGCCCAGCAATGCCAGTTCATGCGCCAGTTTGCCCGAGAACAGAATTTAACCCATTATTATGAAGTGGGAGAAATGGGCATCGAACATGCCCTGCTCCCCGAACAAGGACTGGTCCTTCCCGGCGACCTCGTCATCGGAGCGGACAGCCATACTTGTACCTACGGGGCGCTTGGTGCTTTCTCCACGGGCGTGGGTTCGACGGATTTTGCTGCGGCCATGATCACTGGCGAGGCCTGGTTTCGGGTGCCAGAAACCATCAGAATGATCTATCAGGGGAAGCGCCGCCCCTGGGTGGACGGGAAAGATCTGATTCTTTACACCATCGGCAAGATCGGCGTGGACGGGGCTTTATACCGGGCGATAGAATTTACCGGGGAGGCCATTGCCAATCTTTCCATGGATAGTCGTTTTACCATGGCCAACATGGCGATCGAGGCCGGTGGCAAAAATGGGATTATTGCGCCCGACAAATTAACCAAAGAGTACGTGCAAAGCCGAGCCAAACGGCCCTATAAATTTCACTATAGTGATGGCGAGGCCAAGTACATTCAAACTATAGATATCGATGTCACCCGGATTGAGCCTCAGGTAGCCTTCCCTCATCTGCCCTCCAATGTCAAGCCCATCAGTGCGGTGGGCAGAGTGGTTATCGATCAGGCGGTCATCGGTTCCTGTACCAACGGGCGTTTGGAAGACTTGCGCACGGCGGCCCGTGTTCTCAAAGGAAGGAAACGAGCACCTTTTACGCGGTTGATCATCATCCCGGCGACCCAGGAGATCTACCGTCAAGCTTTGAAAGAAGGCCTGTTCGAAATCTTTCTGGACGCCCATGCGGTCATCAGCACCCCGACCTGTGGTCCCTGCCTGGGTGGTTATATGGGCATTTTAAGCAAGGGGGAGCGCGCTGTGACCACGACCAATCGCAATTTCGTGGGACGGATGGGCCATCCAGAGAGCGAGGTTTATCTGGCTAACCCGGCTGTGGCGGCAGCTTCGGCCATTCTGGGGAGGATTGGTGGTCCGGAAGAATTGGGAGTGGCCGTTTGACGGAGGACGATTCGAGAAACAACGAAACCATAGAGAACACAGAAAATAATTTCGTAGTTTCATAGTAAAAAACAAATAAGCTCAATCTTTTTTCTGTCTTACTAACCTTCAATTTCTGAAAATTTTATTAAGAATTTATTAATTTTATCTGTGCTTATCTGTACTACTAACGTTCAAACTTTGAAAATTTTGTTAAGCAATCCCCCCCACCCTATCCCTCCCCCTCGAGGGGGGAGGGTTGGGAGGGGGTGATTTCTTTTGGTTGCGGCCATGCCGCGCTGTGGTTATCTATGTCCTAAATTGATTTTTTTAAGATCTTTATATCTCTGTGATCTCTGTGCCCTCTGTGGCTGATGTTTTTTTTGGTTGCGGCTCTGCCGCGCTGTGACCTCTGTGGTTAAATTAGTATTAGGAGGATTTATGATTTACAAAGGGAGAGCTTGGAAATTCGGGGCGAATGTCGATACCGATGCCATCATTCCTGCCCGTTATCTCAATACGACGGATCCGGCGGAAATGGCTTCCCACCTTATGGAAGATATCGACCCGAAATTTCTCGAGAAGATTCAGTCCGGAGACATCTTTGTGGCCGAGAAAAATTTCGGCTGCGGTTCCTCCAGGGAACACGCCCCGCTGGCCATCAAACATGCCGGCATTGCCTGCGTGGTAGCCAAGAGTTTTGCCCGCATCTTCTACCGCAACGCCTTCAACATGGGTTTGCCCATTCTCGAGAGCGCTGAGGCCGTAGAAGGGATCCACCAGGACGATGAGTTGCAGGTGGACAGCGAAACGGGCGCCATTGAAAATTTGAGCACGGGAAAGACTTTTAAAGCCCAACCCATTCCACCCTTCATGCAACAGCTTATCGAGTCTGGAGGGTTGATGAGCTACGTTAAGGCATTTAAGATGAAAAGCGAATAAAAACAGACTTCCTGTTGCTACGTTAAAACCGGTTTTGAATAATTACCAATACACTTATATCAAGGGAGAAAATATGGCTTACACGATTGCTGTTATTCCGGGAGATGGTACCGGCCCCGAAGTAGTAGACGAGGGACTGAAAGTATTAAGAGCTGTTGCCGAGAAAGAAAAAATCCAACTGGACTTTCATTTCTACGATCTGGGGGGAGAGCGCTATCTCAAAACCGGCGAAATTCTTCCTGAAAGCGTTCTGGAAGAACTCAGAAAAGTTCAAGCCATATTCCTGGGGGCCATTGGGCATCCCCAGGTTAAATCTGGTATCCTTGAACAAGGCATCCTTTTGCGTTTGCGGTTTACCCTGGATCAGTATATCAACCTCCGGCCCGTGAAACTTTACCCGGGGGTAGAAACTCCCCTGAAGGATAAAGGACCTGAACATATCAACTTCGTCATTATCCGCGAAAACACCGAAGGGCTCTACACGGGCGCGGGAGGGTTCCTGAAAAAGGGAACCGCGGATGAGGTTGCGGTCCAGGAATCGATCAATACCCGTAAGGGCGTAGAGCGATGCTTACGCTATGCTTTCGAGTTGTGCTTGAAGCGCAATCATGAACTCAAGCTGACCCTAGCGGGCAAGACCAACGTGCTCAACTACGCTTCCGATCTATGGGCGAGGACCTTTGAAGAGGTAGCCAAGGAATATCCCCGCGTAAAAACGGACTATACCCACGTCGATGCCCTTTGCATGTGGATGATTAAAAACCCGGAATGGTTCGACGTGATCGTGACCGACAACCTTTTTGGCGACATCATCACGGACCTGGGGGCTATGATCCAGGGTGGCCTGGGCATTGCAGCCGGCGGTAACATCAACCCCGACCCTGGCGGGGTCTCCATGTTTGAGCCCATGGGCGGTTCGGCCCCCAAGTACACCGGCAAGAATATGATTAACCCCATGGCGGCCATCGCAGCTTGCCAGATGATGCTCGACTATTTCGGAGAAAAGAAAGCCGCTCAGCGCGTTGAAAAAGCCGTCGCCCAAGTCCTCGAGAAACATTTAAAGAGCATGGCCGCGGGAGAGATGGGTTATACGACTCGGGAAGTGGGGGATTTGGTGGTCAAGTATCTGTAAAGATGGGTGGGGCTTAGGCCACCAGCAATTTTTTGACCTTCAGTTTCTTGGCGATTAGGGCATGAACCTTGCGCTGAGCCAGGTGCTTCTCTTCCCTGTAGACTTCGTGCTCTTTAAGAATTTGAGCCCTAAGCTCATCAGATAGCCGTAAACCGGGTGGCGGAATTTGCCGGGAGGTTTTGGCTGCAGGGGGAGCTTTTTTTTCCTGCTTTTGCAGGGTCTTTTGCTTTTGCTTAATCTTCTCCGCAACTCGTTCGCTACATCGTGGGCAAAGTCTTGCTTGGCGATCCGGAGTAAGGAAAGTTCGTCCACATTCACGGCAATCCTTGCGGAAACTTAACCCTTTGACCATAAACCCCCCTCCATCTGCAGACATTGGTTTCTTATATAACTCCATTGAGCCGGTAGATCAAGGAATAAATGAATGGGGCTTTTCCATCTTTACTTTTAAAATATGCTAAAATAGACTCCCCTAAAACGGGGATGAAAGGAGAGTGGGTATGAAGATAAAGTTTATGGGCGCGGCCAAAACAGTAACAGGGTCCTGTTTCATTCTGGAAACCGGCACGCATCGATTGGCCATCGATTGTGGGTTGCATCAAGGTAATGCCGCAATCGAAAAACGCAATTGGGATATCGGTATTTATGAGCCCAGTAAAATCGATTGTTTTCTGATCACCCATGCCCATATCGACCATTCCGGTCTCCTGCCCCGCATGGTGCAAAAGGGGTTCCAGGGCCGGATTTACACCACCCCGCCGACCCGGGATTTACTGGAGATCATGCTTTTAGACAGCGCCATATTCAGGAAATGGCAGCGCAATGGAAGAGTAAAAAGCACCTCCGCCATGGGCAGAAGCATATCCAACCTTTATATACCCAAAAAGATGCGCAGGCCACCTTCCCGTTGTTCGAGATCAAAGCCTACAATGAACCTTTTGAACCCTACCCGGGCTTATTGAGTTTCGCAAAAGTAATGGAACATTTTTCCTTTTTCAGCTATAATGGGGGACATGAGACCCCATGGCACCCAAGCAGAGTTGGAAAAGCGGCGCCGACGCGCCATTCAATTATTGAAAAAGGGAAAAGCGAGCC
>JAHJQK010000097.1 GCA_018819135.1 Pseudomonadota bacterium
GGGATCGTTTTTATGGGTGCGGGGTTCCGCCCCAGCGTTTTAGAGAATTTGCAATCTCTGATCACTGCCCGCGGTGCCCGGAGAATTTTGTTTTTGTCTTCGGCATTGGTCCAACCGGTCTTCGAACAAACTTTGCATGAATCGTCCTTGCTGGGGGATGTTCAGATTCATGTGCGGGTTCCCGCCAATCGCTTCTTCGGGGGAAATATTTTTATGGGAGATCTCCTGGTCGTAGAGGATTTCATTGCGGCCATCCGTGAATACCTGGAGCATGAACCCCCGCCCGATCTGATCGTCATTCCTTCATCGCCCTTCGCCCTGGGAGGTTGGGGAAGAGATTTAACCGGAAGAGTGTATACGGATATTGGCAGAACCGTCCGCCTTCCGGTGGTTCTCCTCAATTGTGAGCCGATTTATGATTAGCGATCCTCCCTCCTGTAGCAAGCGTTGGATAGATCCTCCCAGGCCCGGGGTTCAGGGCGCTTCGTTTGGCATCGCCCTGAACCCCGGGCCACGAGTAGGGATTCCATAAAAGGGAAGGGAGGCGAGGGTCCATTTCATATTGATTTATCCAGCTCAATTCGATACACTTGCAAAAGGTTGCGAAATTTGGATTTTTCTGGCATCTTGATTTGTCGATTAGAAGGTTTCGAATGCCAATACGGGAATGGATCCCCTGGTGAAGGAGGAAAAATTGACCTCAAGAGAAAGAGTCCTTATGGCCCTCCACTTAAAGCAACCCGATCGTGTTCCGTGGGTTGAAAGCAGTGTGCACAACCGCTTGGCTGAAAAGCTCTTGCAGCGGGGCGATTTTGAAAAAGCCACCGTGACCCAGATCTTCGCCGCGCCCGGTTCGCGCATTCCACCGCAAGTTTTGGACGTCATCGCCCTCGATAACCTTACCTTCAGCATTGCCCCCCCTCGTTTTGTCCGCAGCCAGAACTATGAAGGGATGGATATAATCGTCGATGGCCTGATCAAGAACGAAGCGGATTTGCCCAAGGTCATTTTACCGGACCCGGAGGCCGATGAATTTTACCAGCCGGCGAAAGATTTTATTGCCCGCTTCCGAGGCAGCAACCGGGCTCTGGGGGTTACAACCCGCATGGGCATCGGCAACACGTACTTGAGCATGGGCATAGAACATTTTAGCCTCATGCTTTATGACAACCCGCAATTTGTTTTGCAGCTCATGGATATTTTCATAGATTGGGCCTGTAAGGCCGTGGAGAAGATCAACGAACTGGGGTTTGATTTCCTGATCGTCCCTGAAGATTTGGCCTGGAAGCAGGGACCTTTGTTTTCTCCCCAGACCATTCGCGACCTCTTTCTTCCCCGCATGAAAAAAGTGGCCGACAAAATTAAGATTCCCTGGATCTACCATAGCGACGGAAACCTCCTGCCCATCCTCGACGACCTGCTCACCTTAGGCATGAACGGTCTGGCCAATGTGGAGCCCAATGCCATGGACATCGTAGAGCTGAAAAAGAGGTACGGCCACCGTATCTGCCTGATGGGCAATATCGACCTCCATTACACCCTCACCCAGGGTACGCCCGAGGAAACGGAGGCCGAAGTCAAAAAGCGCCTGCAAGAACTTAGCCCGGGTGGAGGGTATATCCTGGCCAGCTCCAACGGTCTTACTGCCTACTGTAAGCCCGAGAATGTCTTAGCCATGAGCCGGGCGCTGCTCCAATATGGAGCTTATTGAAAGCAGGATAAACTCTTCTGTGATTCAACAACGAATCCGCGAGGCTGCTGATGAATGATCCCAAGTTCCATAAACCGAGTGCAACCGATGACCCTCCTTACCCACCCCTGCAGCGCAAACAGCCGTTGCCGTGGAGCGAGCCGAAGTCCAACCAGGAGGATCCGAACGCCCCGGAAAGGGTGCGCCGGATTATGGCTAGCCCGAGCTATCGCCGGGCTGATTGCGACCTTGATTTCCTCCAGCGGGATGAGGTCAGACCATCCCGCTTACAGCTTGAATTCCTGAAACCCGAGGTTTTTTTCGAAGAACAAGGGGTTGGCGACACTATCGTGGTTTTTGGAGGTACACGTATCGTCGAGCCGGCCGTGGCCCGACTCAAAGTAGAACAAGCACGGCAAGCTCTGGAACAGAATCCCCGAGACCCCACCCTCCAAAACCGTTTGGCTGTATCTGAACGGATCCTGGCCAAGAGCCATTATTATGAGGTTGCCCGGGAGTTGGGCCGGATCGTCGGCCGGGCCGGCCAAAGGACAAGGGATTGTCGGCTCATCGTGATTACGGGGGGTGGCCCCGGCCTCATGGAAGCTGCGAATCGCGGCGCTTATGAAGTCGGAGCCAAGTCCGCCGGGTTGAACATTGCTCTTCCTTATGAGCAATTCCCGAACCCTTACATCACGCCCGAGCTTTGCTTCCAGTTCCGCTATTTCGGCCTCCGTAAAATGCACTTCATGATGCGCGCCAAGGCCCTGGTTGCCTTTCCTGGCGGTTATGGAACCCTCGATGAACTGTTTGGTGCGCTCTGCCTGATTCAGACGCGTAAAATCAAACCCCTGCCGGTGGTTCTTGTTGGCGAGCAATACTGGCGCCGGGTGTTCGATGTTGAGTATCTTGCCGCCGAAGGAACCATTGACCCGGAAGATACCGAACTTTTCTGCTTTGCGGAGACTGCCGACCAGATCTGGAAGATTATCTGCGAATGGTACGAACAAATCGGCGAGCAACTTATCCCGTGATCTCCCGGCCCTTTTTTCCTTTAAGATCAGATCCAAAAAATTAACGGCATCCATGAATAACCAAGGCCATTCGTTCCTGAAAGGAGGAAGGTTGATGAAAAAAACCGTTTATATATTATCCCTGCCATGGATAATCTTTTTCGCTTTTGGCTGGGCGTTTTCGCAAGATGTTTATACCGGGTTGATTAGTAAGTTATAGATACCCCGCAGCTTGCTGCGGGGTATCTATAACTTACTAATAAAAAGGGTAACTCAGATAAGAAACACCTGAGGCTCTCGACGTTTCTTCTGCATTCAAACCGTAGCCCAGAAGGAAAGGGATGGCTAATTTCTGAGCCATTTCTCTCGCTTTTTCCATTCCATAGAGCCTACCGACACCGGTTCCCTAAGGAAGTTTGAGCGTTTTCCCAGAGATCCGTTGAAAATCCAACCCAGGAAACACATCCTGGCCATGCTTTCCCCTCCTTTCCCTTTTTCTTATAATCCTCTTCCCTGCTTCCTAAATGACTCTGGCATGGAACTAGGAAACTTGTCGTCTCGAAGGGAAGGGAGAAACGAAAGTTGACTGCCTAGATATTATTAATTTATAATATATTTTTCCTAATTAATATTTTTATTTCTCCGGACTCTTTCTCCATCGCCAGAGGAAAAGGGCAAAAGCGAAGGGGGTTTTATGAAAAAGTCGATCTTATCCAAAGCCATTCTCATAATGGCGGTGATTATGATCTCCTCGATATGGAATCAATCTGTTTTTTCGCAAGATAAAAAGGAAGAGAAGATCTCGATCGAGATCACCGAATTGGAAAAAGCCATTCATCTTCTAGAGAATCCAGAGGAAGCAAAGAAAATGGCCGGTCAATTAAAGGCTCTTTTACAGGCCAAAAAGCAATTGGTGGAGAAAAAAAAAGAAACCGAAACCACCGAAGAAATTTTCCCCGATTTATTGGAGCTTTACGAATCGTATGAGACCCGAACTTTTTCTGCCTTCAAAAAATTCTTCTCCAGCGTAAAAAAGGTTCCGCTTCTATTTCACGAGCTGAAAGACTACCTTACCCAAAAGAAAAATTTTCGGCAACTTTTATCGATTGGCCTAAGATTCGCTATCGCCTTTCTGGCCGGTTTGATCACCTGGTTGGGACTTCGCCGGTACACCCAAAAATTAGAAGACAAATTAAAATGGCAGGAGCCTCTTCGTTTGCCCCAAAGAATAGGCCGCATCTTTATTGCCGCGTTCTTTAAGGTTTATCCCTGGATCGGAATCTATATTTACGGTTACCTTTTTTTCTTGTTATTCCCCGCCCCCATGAATACCGAATCGATAATTTTACGGGGATTGTTAGCCCTATTATTATACTTCAGCGCAAAAAACCTGGCCCATTTTACACTATCCCCCGAAATCAGCGAGTCGCGGATTTTCCACCTTAAGAATGAATTATCCGCATACATCTTCATTTGGACCCGAAGGGTGCTTCTTTTTTCTCTTTGGACGTATTTTCTCTACATGCCCAGCTCCATTCTTAATTGGCCTTCTCTATCGGCTACCTTTTTCGCATTCTATAAAATCGGATTGGTCATCATGGCAGCCATTATCCTTGCCCAATGGAAAGAGAGCCTTGCAAGAACCCTCTCCTTCACTTTTAAAGAAAAAGACCCACGTTGGAAATCCAACTTAAAAAAGGTGTCCAACTACTTAGCCGGGAAAATATACCTCATCGTGATTTTCTACATAGCAATACTGGTTGCTTTTTCCATTTCAAGTTTTTCGCAAACCTACTCTTCCCTCCTCTCATCCACCGCTAAAAGTGTTCTGGTCATCCTTGTTGCTGGGGTCGTTTGGCTCCTTTGGACTTTCCTGTTCGGGAAACTATTCCAAGTAAGTAATACCATTAAAGAAAAATATCCTGAATTAGAGGAACACGTAAACCGCTATGTTAATTATTTGGGTAAAGCCGGATACTTCATGATTATCCTTTTGGCCATTTTGACCGTCATAGACGTGTGGGGAGTGGATGTTTATGCCTTTCTGGCTTCCAACCTTTCTTGGGTGAAAGCGATGATACGCATTCCGTTCATCATCCTTTTCGCGGTCATTTTTATTCAAATTGCTAATTTTCTAATCAGTAAATTTGCGAATCGAGCCATGATTCGAATTCTGGCCACCAGCGTGATTACCCCCATGGAAGTAGAAAAAAGGGTCTCCACTCTCGGGAATATTTTTAAAAGGGCTGTCGCGGTTATCGTTGCCACCTTCGCCACTATCATGATTTTGGCAGAGTTTGGGTTTGACATCAAACCGATTTTGGCCGGGGCTGGAATTGTGGGGCTGGCCGTAGGTTTTGGTGCGCAAAATTTGGTCCGCGACGTCATCAGTGGTCTATTTTTTATTTTTGAAAACCGGATTCGGGTTGGAGATGTTGCCATCATCAACGGCACTGGGGGCTTGGCGGAGCAAGTGAACCTCAGAACCACAGTTTTGAGGGGTTTGGATGGGACGATCCACGTTTTTCCCAATGGAGAGATTAAAACCCTCTCCAACATGACCTACGAATATTCATATTATCTCTTCGACGTGGGGGTGGCTTATAAAGAGGATACCGATCGGGTGATCGCCGTTCTAAAAGAAGTAGGTGAGAAAATTATGCAGGAAGAGGAGTATAAATCGGCAATCCTTGAGCCCATTGAAATCCTGGGAGTGGATAAATTTGGGGACTCGGCCGTGGTGATCAAGGCCAGAATCAAAACCCTTCCCATCAAGCAATGGTTCATAGGACGGGAGATGAACCGTCGGATCAAGAAACGTTTTGATGAGTTGGGAATTGAAATTCCCTTTCCGCATAGAAGTTTATATTTTGGCGAAGCCAGTAAGTCAATCAGCGTAAAACTAGAAGGGCTTAAAGAACAAAGAGAAGAAATAAAAAATTTAGTCCGTGAGGTGCTCAAGGAATCTCACTGACTGCTTGACCATTCTCTTTTTTGCTTTCCCCCTTTTTTTCCGAAAAATTACCTTCCTCCAAGATAAGGGGCTTAAGGGTTCTCAGGAATTCTTGCCTCTCCTCGACCTAGATTAGCGATTCCTAATTATGATAGCAATCAGGCCAGCACTGCATGTGCGACAACAACTTGATCCATTTTGTATTTCCATTTGAAAACCACAGGCATTTGATTTACCTCGTCGAGGTAGCGAAGAATCCGGTCTTTGA
>JAHJQK010000098.1 GCA_018819135.1 Pseudomonadota bacterium
ATCGCCAAGATTCAAGAGCGGATAAAGGAAGAGTACTCTTCCCTTAAAGCTAAGGTCGGAGCTGAAAATATTACTTAAAAAGTTAAGGTAAAGGGATAGGGTGGATCTTACTATGGCCTTTCCGTTTTAGAAATTTTGTGGATAGCATTCCGAGAGAGCCGGCCAATTCCCAGTTAGTCTTATTCGGCCACCTGGAAGTCCTCCTTTAAAGGCAATACTCATTCTATCATCCCCAATAGCCTGCCCTTGATTGCTGCGGACAATAACATATTGATATACTTCCAGAAATTCTTTGGCCCAGGCAAGATTATGCTTGCCTCCCGTACCGCCATCTATTTAGGTCGGGAGACTCCACCCCAAATTTCTGTTTGCATTTTTAGAAAAAAATAGGCACGATAGCTTTATTACTTATTTTAAGGCATTGCAGAAAGGTTTATGGCTGCGGAAAAGCTCGAAAATCTACAACGGGTTGTAGAAGGGAAAAAGGTGCTGATCCTTGCCCATAACAATCCGGATCCTGACGCCGTAGCTACCGGGTGGGCCTTGAAATTTCTTTTGCAAAAAAAGTTTAAAGTAAGTTCCGTCCTGGTTTACGGAGGTCTTATCACCCGAGCCGAAAATCAAGCGATGGTTCGCCTGCTAAACATTAATATCAAACCATTGGAGATGGTCAATGTCCACGATTTTAACGCCATCGCCTTGGTGGACACTCAACCCGGAGCCGGAAATAACAATCTGCCATCGTCTGTCCAGCCTTCCATTGTTATTGATCACCACGGGTTGAGAAAATCCGCATTAGGAGTAGATTTTGTCGATATTCGGCCTAATTACGGGAGTTCAGCCACCATCTTGACCGAGTATCTCTTCCAGGCTGCCCTGCCGATTTCGCAGAAAATGGCGACCGCACTTTATTATGGGATTAAGACCGATACCCAAGGCCTCGGGCGATATGCCCGGGAGGAAGATTACCGAGCGACGATTCGATTATATCCCAAAATCCAAATAAGATTCTTATCGCAGATAGAATACCCGGAATTTTCCAGGGACTATTTTGAAGATTTTGATAGGGCCCTCCATATTGGAGAAATCTATGGGGATGTAGTTTTATGCGATTTACCGTCCATGATCAAGACAGATATGGTAGCCCTTATGTCGGATTTTTTTCTTCGACTTTCCGGGGTGCGCTGGAGTTTTGTTATGGGGATGGACGAAAACTGTTTAATTTTTTCCCTCCGGGCCAAACACTCCAACCAAAATGCCGGTCGCCTGGTGCGAAAAATTATCAGAGGATTGGGGTCCGCAGGAGGGCATCAGATGATCGCAGGAGGGCAAATCCCCATTAAGGGATTTACCTTAGAGAAAAAGGAGAAGATGCGTCAAGCCCTGGGGAGACGATTTTTGAAGATTGTAGGTCAAGAAGGCGCAGAGGAAGAAAAACTCCTTCACCGCTAATAGGGGACATTGGTGACGATTGGCGGGTCTATACCCTTGTGAACCAAACTTGATGACTTCGTAAAAAGTCCATCCTTAGGTTTCCGCAATCAGGTTGACTCTTTCTACCTTATCCAGGTCTCTTTGATAAAACCTTGAACCGAGGTAAAAAACAACGGATGAGAACAAGGGCATTAAACAAGCCGCCTGCAGGGCCACGGTAATCCCATACCGGTCTGAAAAGGCGCCGGTTACGATGGGGCCGAGAGAACTGCCCAGTAAATTTTGCGCGATTACGCAAAGCGCATAGGATATGGCCCGCAACCCCGGATGGACAACATCCTGGGTGACCGCTATGGCTGAGGAGGCCCAGGCGATGGAAGCAATCCCGCCCAATAGAAAAATGCTATATTGAACGGACCCGCCAGAGAAGAAATGAAGACCCACAAAAAACAAGACAGCGGCTAGCAATCCTGAGATGGAAGCAACCAACAGCCTGGCCTGAATTTTCTTTTTCATCCACCGGTCCGCCATCCCCAATGAGTGGCGATAACCCCCCCCAATACAATGCCGGCCGCCATGCCGATGGGAATAGATGAATTCCAGATTCCCACCATCAGAGCTCGTTTCTTTTCCGGGTATAAGGCGGAAATCATGGCCGTTCCGCCGGGGGCATAACCGGCTTCCCCGAGCCCGATCGCGGTTCTGGCTACAAAAAGCTGGCCGAAATTTCTGGTTAGGGCGCAGGCGGCCGTGGCCCCAATCCACAATACGGCCATGATGCCGATGCTTTTTTTGCGGCTCCAGCGGTCAATCACAATGGAAACGGGGAAAGAGAAGATTACGATAGCCCAGTAAACGGCGGATACCAGGGCACCGCATTGAACATCATTTAACCCCCATTCTGTCCTTAAAAAGGGAAACAGGGAAACGACCACCATCCGATCGACATAGTCAAAAAAATAAAGCAACCATAACAAGATGAAAATATAATTGGTGTAACCCTTGGAAAAAAGATATCCCTCAGGGAGAGAAGTTTTAAACACGGTTAGGCCTCCTCCAGTATGATTTACTTCCTTAAGCAATGCCTTAATGTCGCTGAAAATCCCCAGATGAATGGTCCGGTTTCTCCCGATTTCCTCCTGCCTGATACCCACCTGAACCAGCTTGGCGTTGGGATTGAGCAGATCCCCGAAGGCATAATACAGACTGATGCGATTACCGAGGAAAACAATCAGGTCTGCGCCCATCAGGGCGTCGGCAGCAGCCCCGGGCCTGATCGCCGAAGAAGCCTCGAAACAGAGCGGATGGGTATCAGGAAGTAAGCCGCGCCCGGTGGCCGAAGTAAAACCAGGCACACCGGTTTTTTCTATAAAGGCAGCAAATTCCTTTTCAGCGCGCGAATAATATGCTCCGCTGCCAGCAATAAAAATTGGCTTTTCAGCCGCCTCCAGCATCTCCAACAGGATCCGGGTTTTTTCAAGATCAACCCCCCGGGATTCAGCCAGCGTGTTCGTTCTCTTAACCGTTTTTTCATCGACTTGGCCGTTCCATACGTCTACCGGCAGTTCAAGGTAAACCGGCCCCGGGCATCCGCTGATCGCAATGCGGTATGCCATATCGATGAATTCCGGGATGCGTTCAGTTATCTGACAGACCAGAGCCTTTTTGACCAGGGGTTCGATGACGGGAAGCTGGCGCATATCCTGGAGGTCGAGTTTTTCGTAGGCTTTGAGTCCCACGACCCCGGCAATTAACACCACCGGTGAATTGGCCATTTGAGCATTGGCCATGGCACTCAGCGAATTACTAAACCCCGGGCCGGCAGTAACCAGGGCAAAACGCGGCTTGCGGGTCAGTCTTCCCTTAAAGGATCCAGTGAATGATCAGCGCCAAAGATTTGGGCCCAGGCTCTATGTCCAAATTAATTTAAATTCAGTCTCCATTTGGACCCCTTGAGTAATTAAATTGCCATCAACAATCCGCCATCAACATTTATAGCCTGGCCGGTAATGTACGAAGATTCCTTGGAAGCCAGATAGGCAGCTAGGTCAGCCACATCTCCGGGTGATCCGATTCGCGCTTGCGGAATGTCGTTCGCCCATGCTCTTTCCCGTTCGGCGCGCGTTTGGTTTAAATATTTAGCTTCCATCTCGAACCGGTAAACTTGCAGGTCGGTCATGACAATCCCGGGGCAAAGGGCATTCACTCGAATACCCTGTCTGGCCAATTCCAGAGCCATAACTTTCGTAAGCATGATCACGCCGGCCTTAGCGACTGCATAGGCTCCATTGGCCAGAGGGGGAGTTTTCCCGGCCTTGGAGGAAATGTTAATGATGGCTCCCTGATGCCGTTCAATCATCATGGGCAGCACTGCCCTTGAAACTCTGAAAACCCCGTGAAGATTGACATCAATAGTTTTCATCCAGGCCTCTTCGTTGTAAGTATGGGCCGGGCTGGGGGCACCCAAGGATGCTCCTGCGTTATTGAAGAGGGCGTGGATGCTGGCGATGCTCTCCATCTCTTGGCGCATGCCCATTTTTACGCCGCCAACGCTCTCCGGGCCCTTTCCGAGATCGGCTATGATGACGTTGGCGCCACAGGATGCCATTTTTTCGGCAATGGCAAAGCCAATTCCAGTTCTTTTCCCTGCCCCCGTAACCAAGGCCGTCTTTCCTTTCAGATCTTCGTACATTTTAAGTCCTCCAAACTTGATGATCTCGCAAAAAGTCATCAAGATGGATGGCAAAGTAAAAAGCTCCAGATGCAAGGCGCGCAAAACCTGAGGAGTGAGGCGTACTTAAAAGGTACGCCGCAACGACAAAGGTGAAGCGCAACGCCGCAGATGGACTTTTTACGAAGCCATCAAACTTTGCAAATCGATATAAATCCACATAAGTCGTCATTGCGCGAAACTTGTCCTCGCGAAAGCGGGGAGAGGGAATCCAGAGGCCTTTTTGCAGCCAACATTGGATTCCGGGCCAAGCCCGGAATGACAGACCATAAAAGATTGATGTAAAAATTTAGGACGCTATTTATTTGCCAATGACACTTCTTTTATCATTCGCCTGCAATCGCCCGTGCAGGGCAGATGTCCGAACACGTACCGCAGTCGGTGCAAAGGTCAGGATCGATCCTGGGCCTTTCTTTTCCGGCAGAAATAGCCTCGAGGGGACAGACTTGCAAACATTCTCCACCGTTGGTACAACGCTCAGTAATCCGGTAAGCCATATATGCAATGCGGAATTCGGAGTGCGGAGTGTGGAATTTCTAACCGGAATAACGGGTTCAGATTTTTATTCCAGGGCCTTTCTCCACGATGAACATGGAGATCCGCTGATGAGGAGGTGCTTGGGGGTCCGTGCTGCAATAAACCGTGAAAAAATCCGCCGCCTCGGCTCCGACCACAAAACGTTTCTGGCCATTCAATATAAAGGAATCGCCATCAGCAACGGCGCGGGTCGTGGCCCCGAAAAAATCAGACCCACCCCTCGGTTCGGTAAGGGCTTCTTCCGGTATCTTTGTGCCGGTGATGATGGGTCTTAAATATCGTTCTTTTTGTTCATCAGTTCCAAAAACATTAAGAGCCTCCCCTACAATGGAGGTCATCACAAAGGCGCATCCCAAGGCCACCCCCAGAACACCCACTTCCTCTTCGGCCACGACCTCCGCGGTCCAGGGTAACTCCCGGCCACCCCATTTCTTGGGGAACCGTATTCCCCGCAGGCCATGTTGGGCCAGCTTGGCGATAAAATCATAGGGGAACTTGATCTCGTCCCGATCCATGGCCCGTAAAAGATCTGCCGGCACTTCATCCCGGACAAATTTCCGAACTTCATCCCGCAGTGCTTTCTCTTCTTCGGTCAGCAGGGCGTCATAGAGCATGGTAGCCTCCTTTCATCATCAGAACGTCTTTTCTGTGGTCTGCTTTAGAGATCGACCAAGGAAATGTTCTCTCGTCTTCAAGAAAGCCTTATGAAGCTCCGGGGATAAATTTAATGGATAGGAAATTCCTTTTTGGACACGGATGTATACAGAAAGCCGCTTAGCGCTATGCGCATAGCGTCTTTTTTGTTTCTGCGGTTATCTGCGTAAATCTGCGTCCTATTAAATTTAATGATTCAGAAGATCTTCGGCCCGAATCAGATCTTCCGGAGTATTTACGTTTAAAAAGGAGACCAGCTGGGGGTCAAAGGGGAGGATTTCTTCGGTAGTCACCTCTCTCTTTTTTACTTTGGGGAAGAAGTCAATTATTTTTAAGTTCTTTTCTTGTAGTAACTCTTCCATGAAGGGCAAGCATTTTAGGGAATAAACTGCATGCAGAGGCTGCCAGCCATCCTCCGTTTTCGGAATGACGATGTCGTAACCGGGCGAGAGGGCGCTTAAATGGCTGATCAAGGCTTTGTTGAGAAACGGCATATCGCATGCCGCCACGAAAGCATGGGAGTGGGAAGCATGAAAGAGGCCGGTATAGATGCCCCCCAACGCTCCTCCCTCCGTAAAAAGATCGGAAATCATCCGCAGGTTCAGGTCCAGATAATCCAGAGGAGAATTGGTCACCAGGAAAACTTCATCGAAAAGATCGACGAAGAGCTTCTTCGTGTGGTCGATGATGCGTTGGCCTTTAATTTCAAGAAAGGCTTTGTTTTTCCCCATGCGGAGGTTTTTCCCCCCGGCGAGGATGATGCCGGTAATTTTCACCTGGAAGTCAGAAAATCGCTTCGTTTACGATTTCTTCTTTTTTCCTTTCAGTTGCGCTTTCAAGGCGTCAATTTCGTTCTGCAAGGTTTGGTTCTGGGTGTGGAGTGAAGAAATTTGCAGATTAAGCTCGGCGATCTGGCTGCGCAAAGATGAGTTTTCGGTGGTCCGCTTATTTATTTCGGATTTCAATTTATCGACTTCTGCGGAGAGGTCCGCCACCTCTTTCTTTAATTGCTCGTTTTCAGCCTTCAGACCTCCTGTACACCCGACAGTCAGAAAGAGGGCAGCAAAAATTAATAAGGTAACTCCCAATGGAACAACGCTTCTTGGACCTAAGCTAATCATGGAAAGGATCCTCCGCTAAATCTTAATATTTACAAATATATACTAAACTTTTAGTGGTATGTCAAATAGGATGATCTCATAAAAAGTCGGAAAATCCGTCACTCCTAAGAAAGCAGGAGTCCAGACGTCGTCCCTGCGCAAGCAGGGACCTATACCAATTTATTGGATTCCTGTTTTCACAGGAAACCCTGGATTCCCGCTTTCGCGGAAATGACGCAAATGGGACAAAATAGACTTTTTAAGAAGCCATCAAATTTGCTAAGCGCCTAGCGTTGGGCGCATAGCGTTTAAAATCATTGATATCGGCGAAAATCTGCGCTCCAATCTTTTATTTCATTGCGGATGGCGGATTTTTTGGAGATAAATGCGATAATCGAAATTGGGGCTATTGGCCGGATTATGACATTTACGGCATTGGTCTTCAGCCACAGGGGAGAGGCTGCGGCGCAGTTCAGGATGTCCTTCGGCCGGGCCATGGCAAGCTTCGCACTGGACATTTTCCAAGAAAGCATTAGGATTCCTGACAACTCCAAAGCCGGTGGTGTGGCAGGCCAGGCAGGTGGGGTCGGAAGATTTGTTTTGCCGGGATAAGGTTTGATACGCCCTGGCGTGGGCAGTTCCCGCCCAGCTTTGATGTTGCTGCGGATGGCAGGAGATACAGTGTTTTTCTCCCATATATAAAGGAGTAACGGGGATCACCACCTCACGACGGACACCCGGAGGGCTTCTCCGGGGGCTGGCCTGGGGCCGGGTTGAAATAAATTTCTGCAGATCGGCTTTATACTGGATTAGCCATTCCTGCACCTGAGGATGATCGGCAAATTTCGCCGAGAGAGTGACCAGTTGAAAGTGAGAATAAATCCTTTTTTGCTCGACGAAAAAATCCACTTGGCCCAGGTGCTCCCCTCGAGAACCGGCCATGATGATTTCTGAACCATTGGCATCAATGGGATGCGGTTGATGATGGGGAACATGGCCGCTTAGAATAAATTGGATGCCCGGGACATTTTTGGCGAGCATTTCCTGCTCAGGCAGTTCCATATGGCCCAGGACAGCGATGATCTTACATTTTTTCTTCTTTAACTCGGCGACGAATTTCTTGGCAACCTCGATGGGATCGGCAAGGTAGTACTTTTTGCTTTCTTCGGGAGGACCTCCTAAAGAAACCTCCTTGGAAATTAAACCTAAGAAACCGATTTTAACTCCCTGGAGTTCTTTTATTAAGTAAGGTTTGAAAACAGGTTTATGGGATTGGGTAAACATGAGATTGGCGGCCAGAAAAGGGAAATTCGCCCGTTTACTCATCCGTATGATTTCGCCCACTCCGAAGGAAAAATCAAGTTCTCCGGGAGTAAAGGCATCATAGCTCATCAAGTTATAAGTTTTCATGTAAAGTGCAGCCTTGAGGTCTCCTATTTTTTTTTCGTTGGGATACCCAGTGGAGGGGCGATAATAAAGAAGGTCGCCCGTATCCACCAGGATCATATTGGGCTTCTCCCGCCGTAACTGTTCGATGCAAGTCGCCCGCCTGGCCAGACCGCCAAGCAAATTATCCCTTCAGCCGCAGGGCTCCAATTCACCATGGACGTTAGAGGAAAAAATGATGGTGATGATCCGGTCCGCACTGGGAGTCGGAGGTTGCCCCCATAGGGAGAGAGGGAAGAGACAGACCAAAAAAATTCCTAATAAGTATTTTTTCATCAAACCATCCTCAAAAAAGGATTTCTAAGACTTCTTCCACCGAGCCAATACCGACGATTTCCAATCCAGCTAATTCGAGGGTTATTCGGGAACGATTACTCTGCGGCAATAGACAACGCTTAAAACCCAGCTTGGATGCTTCTTTCATACGCATTTCTGCCTGGTGGATACCGCGCACCTCGCCAGCCAATCCAACTTCTCCGATGACCATGGTTTTTGATGGGATGGGTTTATCGAGAAAAGAAGATGCCACGGCCGAGACCACGCCCAGGTCGACAGCCGGTTCCTCTACGCGAACCCCCCCCGCCACATTAACGAAAATATCCTGCTGGGCCAAGTTCATTCCCACTTTTTTCTCCAGAACGGCTACCAGCAATGAAACCCGGTTGGGATCTACACCAATGGCTGTACGCCGGGGCATGCCATAGGAGGTGGGGCTGACCAGGGCCTGGAGTTCGACGAGGATGGGCCGGGAGCCTTCGAGGCTGGAAATGACCACCGATCCGGGAACGTCTATGGGTCGTTCAGCCAGAAAGAGTTCCGAAGGGTTGGCCACTTCTTCCAGCCCGCCGTCTTTCATCTCAAAAACTCCGATTTCATTAGTGGACCCGAAACGGTTCTTTACCGCCCGCAGGATGCGGTAGGGATGCCCTCTGTCTCCCTCGAAGTAAAGCACCGTGTCCACAATATGCTCCAGTACTCGCGGCCCGGCGATGGCTCCTTCCTTGGTTACGTGCCCAATGAGAAAAGTGGATAGATTGGTGGATTTGGACAGGAGCATGAGCTTTCCGGCAGATTCCCGCACCTGGCTGATTGATCCGGGAGCAGATTGGAGTTGAGCCGTAAAAACGGTCTGGATGGAATCAATGACCGCAACTTTTGGTTTTAGCTTTTTGAGGTTCTCGATAATCTTCTCCAGTGAGTTTTCAGCCAGGACATAAAGATTCGAGGAGGAAACTCCGATACGGTCCGCCCGTATCTTGGTTTGACGAAGGGATTCTTCACCGGAGACATAAAGGACGCTGACCCCTTTCCTGGCCAGTTTATCCAATGCCTGCAAAAGAAGGGTGGATTTGCCGATTCCCGGGTCGCCGCCAATGAGGACAACGGAACCAATGACTAAACCCCCTCCCAGAACGCGATCGAATTCGCTGACATCGGTTTTTAACCTTCCTTCTTCGCAAGTCTCGATAACTGTGATGGATTGCGGAGGAAAAGCCTGCCCGGAGATCGAGATGGTCTGGGCTGAACGTTCCGGCAAGGCCGATAATTGTTCTTCGACGAAAGAATTCCAGGAGCCGCAATCCGGGCACTTGCCCAACCATTTCGGGGCTTGATAACCGCAATTCTGGCAACTAAAAACGGTTTTAATTTTAGTCATAGCTGAATGAGAAGCGGAGTTTTTATGATTATAGGTTGGCTCCTTCTTCAAAGTCAACGGGTAAACCAAACTTGCCCCCCTTCACTTTTCCATAGGTTGATGAATTTACTTTGATTAACGGAGCCCGGACGCGAGAGTGATGAAAGAGAGGGCACCGGCGGGGAGATGCTGCGCTGGGCCAAAAGGCGGTGGTTCTTCCATAACCCGGAGCTTTACTTCCACCGTTGTAGCAAAGATATATGTTTTTTGTGCTCTCTTTTTGCGGAGGCAAAGGGAAGGGGTGCAGGAAGGTTTGCTCCCACCGTTTGGCTAGCGCGCAGCACCTCCCCGCCGGGTCCTGATATTCCTTCTGAAATCATAAGAGAAAAAAGATAAAAGCCTCTTTTGCCAATGTTATTTATATTTGCTTTTTTAATTTTTTAATAGTTTCCCCAAGACATATTTGATATATTTTGATGGTCTTATTTTGAAAGGGATTCCAATTTTATAATCACCGGGAGAGCCGCATGGGAAAAAAGGCGGAAAAGATTCTTTTCGTAACCTCTTTTTTACCCGTCGCCGCTTTCAAAATCATTGCCCGGATAGGGGAAGCAACCTGGGGCCAGGCCAAATTGGCTGTGGTAATAGGCTTCATCCTGGCGGTGGTGCAGTATGTCAGCGCCCGTAAGATTCTCAAGTACAACACCTACCTGGAAAAAGCCTTTTTAGGCTTTCTTTTTATCGGGACCCTCTGGGTTTACGCTTGGCCATCGGACCTGGCCCATGTTTTTGTGGATCATTCCGTAGCGCTTCTTTACTTTACTCTCTTCCTCATGACCTTACTGCCGCAACTTCTCGGTTATGACCCCTTTACTTATGCTGTTGCCAAACAATGGTACCCGGAGTCTGTCTGGGGGACGCCTGATTTCCGCCTCCTTAATTTTCGTATCACCTATGTGTGGAGTTTGGTTTTCTTTGCAGCCTTCCTGTCCAGCCATCTGGGACACGGAAAACCTTTGTACGCCATTGTCATTCCTTTTGCCCTTTGCATCGGAATTGGGGTGGTCTTTTCTAAAAAATACCCAGATTTTTACTTGCAACGAAAATATCGGGTAAGCCCGGAGGCTGCAGCGGCCGTTCCTAATTCAGCCGCAAAACTGATTGAGGGAATGCCCAACGCATTCGATCCTGCTGCTGCGGGAGACCTGCAAGCCGGGATCCAGTTCGCTGTTTCCGGAGAAGGGGGAGGGAAGTGGGTAATCTCGATCGCCAGGGGGCGATGTGAGGTTCGACCCGGAGAAGTCGCTGCCCCCGATCTGACGATAGAAACTCCAGATGAGGTGTGGGTAAAAATAGCCAAAGGAGAGATCGATCGACCACGAGCCTTGATTGAAGGGCTTTATAAAGTAAAAGGCGACATGAAATTATTGGCACGCATGCCTCAACTCTTTGGAGCCCGCAGGGGAGCACGGGAGATACAGGAGAGGAAGATGTCATGAAGATATTAGCGTTGCAAGGAAGCCCGAGACCCAAGAAATATACCCAAATGGTCCTGGATAAATTTCTGGAAGGAGTGGCCAGCAAAGGAGCCGAGTTTGAGATTATTTTTTTAGCCCAAAAAAAAATTAAACCCTGCACCGGTTGTTACCATTGTTGGTTCAATACCCCAGGCGTATGCATTCATAAAGACGACATGCCGGAGATTCTGGAAAAGATGAAATCTTCCGATGTGTGGGTATGGGCTACGCCGCTTTATCACTTTGGAATGACCGCCTATACGAAGCTTTGCCTGGAGAGAACAATGCCTTTAGTGGAGCCTTTTTTTATCGAGACAGAGGGAGTAACAACCCATCCGGCTCGGTTCCCCGAGCAGCGGGCCAAAAAGATGGTCCTCATCTCCGTATGCGGGTTTCCAGAAGTAGATAATTTTACGGCCTTAGTAGAAAACTTTCGTCTTCTTTGCCGGGCGGGTAGAAGGGATCTGGCCGGTGTTCTCCTGCGCCCGGGAGCTGAATCCATGGCCTTCATAGAAAAATTGGGGAAAAAAGGGGAGGAGGTTTTACAGGGGTTTTTTCGCGCCGGGCAAGAAATTGTGGAAAAAAGGAAAATTTCTAAAGAGGCCGAGGAACTGGTTTGTAAAGAATGGACGAAAAATCGCGTCGGGTTCCGGGAAATGGCTAATTTATTCATGACCATTCACCTGGAGCATGCGGAGCGTACTCGGCGGGGCGAAGAAAAGCGAACGCTTGAAGAAGTCTTAAGAGAGGATATGCGGATACTTCTGGGCGGGATGGCCGTGACCTTGAAACCGGAAATGGCCGGGGATCTTAAGGCCACGATCCAATTCGATGTCTCCGGTAGACAGGCCGGGCAATGGTATTATGAGATTGCCGACGGTTACTGCGCCTTCAGGGAAGGTCAATTGGACCTTCCTACCCTGACGATTCACACGCCGTCGGAAGTTTGTCTGGCGATATCAAGGGGGGAACTCGACGGCGCCAAGGCCTTTATGGAAAAGAGATATTCGGCAGAAGGTGATTTAAGTCTTTTAATGCGATTGAAGAGCCTTTTTGGGCCGATGTAGGTAAGCGGCCAATGGGATGATTTATTTCCTAACATTTATGTAAAGGCCGCCGGAGTTGTAAACGATCCACATGCTGGCGGAGGTAAAGATGCCTATCCCCATGATGATCAAAAAGGTCAAGAAATATTGGTTTTCATCTTTTTTCCACCAGGGTTCGGCATCATGGAGAGGGCTTAGGGAGCGCGAGATCTCTTTGGAGGAAGAAATTTCTTCCCTGGGAGCCGGGGTAATGGCCTTCTTTGGCGAGTGAGAGCAGGCAGAAGAAACAATTAAGAAAGTTATTAATATTATAAATGATATTAATTTATTTCTCATAAATTACTTTAAGTTATATTGAGCGATTTTTTTTCAAACACCGAGAACACAGAGAATTATATCATAGTCGAAAGACCAAATAAGCTCGATCTTTTCTCTGTTGTGACTCTTATTGTTAGGTATAACATATTTGATCAAACTTACCAAGGGAAGGCTGATTTAATTTCTATGAACCTTTTTGGCCCAAGGGGCATCTAAATTTTTAACCAAGCAAAATATTTTAGAATTCTTCATGATGATTCTTTTAATAAAAAGTTAGGAGGAGAGAGGCGATGAGCGAAGGTGGAAATCTTTTCATGGTAACAGACGCGACTTTCCAGAAAGAAGTCTTGGAAGCGGAGCAACCGACATTCGTTGATTTTTGGGCCAGCTGGTGCGGACCCTGCAAGATGATCGGCCCAATTTTCGAAGAGCTTTCCAAAGAATATTCTGGAACAATCAAGTTCGCTAAAGTAAATATAGATGAAAACCCCAAAACCCCGGCCAATTATGGAATCCGGGGTATTCCTACCTTGATAATGTTCAAAGAGGGGAAGGTGGTTGAACAGGTGGTAGGGGCGGTGCCAAAAAGCCAGCTTGACAGCATCGTCAAAAAAGTTTTATGAAAGGATTGAATGAGCAATGGCCCTTAAAATTATTCTGGGAATGGCTATCGGGGCAGCGATTGGCTATGGGTTAAACCTGCTTTCTTCGAGCATCGGTAGCACTTGAGGCCTCACTTGCAACCCTTATTTGAGCACAGGTCTCGGTGCGACAATCGGGTTGATGCTGGCCTTAGGGTAAGGCCCAAAAAACAGTGAGAAGTGAAAAGTTGAAAGTTCAAAGTAAAAGGGGAATTTATTTTTTTGCAACTCCCAGTTTACGATTTTTTTAAAGGAGGTGCTGGGCGTGCCTATTTACGAATATCAGTGTTCAAAATGTTCTCACCTTTTTGAGATGATCCACGGGATTGCGGAAAAGGAGCCGAAGATTCTTTGCCCCCAGTGTGGTGATTCCCGTATCCAGCGAATGATTTCTTCTTTCTCTTGCGGAGGCCTTAAGGAATCCGAAGCCGGATCGGTTTCAGGCTGCGGACCAAAACCAGGCCGCTTTTCCTGAGAGTGAAATTGAGCCCCGCCGGTGGCGGGGGTATGGAATTAAAAAGCCAAGGCCGGGATAAATCCCGGCCTTGGCTTTTGCGGGTTTCCAGAAAAGAAACGGTTACGTTATCTCGTTTTCAAGAGTTTTTCCTTGAGCAGGGTTTCGTCTTTAAGCATTTTATTGAAGCCATCCTTGAAAACCTCGTTGATCAAGGCCTCCGCGTGCTTGGGTTGGTAAAGAGGACGGTCAGTTTCCTGGGCGGTCCCTTCTATGGTTTTGCTGACCCAAGTCCTTTCCTTAACCAGACCCCAGTTGAGTCGAATACTCAACCGGGCATTGGTATCGGTGGTAGCTAGGCCACTTTTGGCCTCCACCCATAAAGATTCAATTTTGCCCCCAAAAGCAACATCGGCCGGGATATCCTTGAAATCGTCTTTCGAAGGATCCAGGTAACGATTGACCACGGTCACTTTGAACCCTGCTTTCTCCAGCATTTGGGCCAGGGACTTCGTAAGGACCTGCTCCACGGTTCCCGCATCCGCTTTGAAAAAATCAACCATGCCATCCCGATAGACTCTACGCCCCAGGTAGAGGCGGTCGGGCCGAACATCCTGGAAATTATAGAGAGCCAATGTTACGGGTGGGGAAACTCCGCTAAGGAAAGGGGGTGTTTGGGAAGTATCGTAGCTCAAGTGGAGGAGGTAGGTCTTACTACTGGCACAACCTGCCAGATACAAAAGACCGAGCAGCATGATCATTACGAAAAAGTAACTCGATATTTTATTTTTCATCCTTTTCCTCCTCTTTACGGTTTTATAAATTGAAAACTTTTAACGACTCCGTTTTTGATTGTGACCTCAAAAATATCTTCCCGGTCTTTATCGAGAAAACCATGGATTACAAATCCCCCAGGGAGGGTAAGGCTTTCGGTCTGAGAGTGAATATAAAGGAGAACTTCGGTTCCGTCTATTTTTTTTTCTTTCTTGGAAGGAGGACCCCATAGCTTGATGAGGTCCATTTCAGTGGTCTTGCCTAATTTTATTTCCTGAATCTGGGCCGAAGATAATTTCGTCCCCTCCGTAGAGCGCAAGGTGTAATAGCACCCCGCGGTCATAAGGAAAATACAAAAGAGACAAATAAGCACAAGTTTCATTTTTTCCCCGTTGATTTTTTGACCCCATTATATCCGTCATCGCAGTTTTTATCAAATAAAATTTGATGATCTCGTAAAAAGTCAGAAAAGCCGTCACTCCTGCGAAAGCAGGAGTCCAGATGTCGTCCTGCGCAAGCAGGGAACTATACCAATTTACTGGATTCCTGTTTTCACAGGAAACCCTGGATTCCCGCTTTTGGGGAATGACGAAAATGGGATAAAAAGGCATCCAGAGAGATGGCCATGCAGGGGCATGGTCACCGTGCCCCTACATCGGATAACCTTTTTCCCGTCTTGCTATGTAATGCCCCGTGGTTTTTTTTAAAGTTTTGTATTTCAGTAAGGCGGCAACCCCTCCGGCCTTCAACAAAGGAGAAAAGTTCTCGGTAAAAAAAAGGTCCACACCCTGGGATTGGGCTTTCGATAAGATTTTTTCGCGCAAGTTGGAAGGAAAGATTGTTGCCTGGCAATAAGGACAGGATCGCGGCACCCCTCCTATACCGAGAGAATTGCAGCCCGGACACCCCCAGCCCGTGGCCTTGAAGCGGGCATCGAAAACCATACGTTCAATTTGATGATTCTGCAACGCACTCAGGGTTGCTTCGGTTCCAGATGTTGCCCGGCCCAAAGGTTCAGCCTCCTCCAGTATGTACTTCGAAAATGTTTCTGCTTTTTCTTTGGAAATGGCCCGCAGGACTTCCGCGGCGGTAGATAGTAATTTATGATCGGGGGCATGAAGATCCAAGACAGAAAGAGGAACCATTTTCTTTATTAAAGATGCGGGCAGCTGTTTTTTCAGCTCGGCCTCCATCTCCTCTTCGGCGGCAAGAAAAAGATATTCTGGTTTTTCCCTAAGGATCAGCTTTTTTACATTCTCCACGATTTCTTTACCCCGTTGTTTTCTGTGTTCCTGGAGGTGGCGCTGGAATCTGGGCAGTGACCACCCCATGCGCCCGAAACGAGTGCTATGCTTATTTTCCCAGGAAAGGTTGATCTGTTTGCTCAGGGTACCCAGGCGAATAAGAAAAAGGCGGGCCTGGCGAGAATTAGCTTCCACCACAGCATGCGTTTGGTAAAGGGCTTTGTGGCGGACCAAAGAGAAAAGTTGGGGGATGGAGGATAGGGTCACGTCATTTTCCGGGAAGAGAGGCATGGGGATGGGGAGGAATAAATCATCGGCGGCGCAAGCAAAAATGGCGATGCCTTTCCAGGCTGGGTCCAACTCTGTTTCCAGGTACTTCTGAATTCGTTTTATATCTTGGTTGCAAAGGGATTGTTCGGCGGCGCGAGCAGGAAGAAGGCTGGATATTTCCCGCAATCGGGTTTTAAGGAAAACCGGGTAGAGTTTTTTCCCGATCCGGTTGGGTCTTAAATCCAAATAAACGGATAAAAAAGATTTCTGTCCAGGAGTTAAACTGACCAACCTCTGAAGCAATTCATTGAGTGGCATGATCACCGATCTCCTTTCCCAATAAAAGGGGGTTATCCGTCAGTAAAAGTTCGTTTGCTCCTCCTTTCTTTTTTAAAGTTTAATTTATTTTAAGCTATAAATCTTTCTAAAAGCAATAGGGTGTTTCATCCCAACAGGATTTCCCCATTCCCTAAACGTAGTTGGCAAGGTCAAGGAACCCGGTGAGAACAGCCGTGGGTTGAGCCTTCTCCAAATCTTCCCTGGCGGTATTTCCCGTCGGCACGGCGTAAACTTTCATCTCCGCATTTTTAGCGGTTTGGATGTCGATTACGGAATCACCGACAAAGACGGTAACATCCTTTTTTAACCCCATTTTCTCCATGGCGAAAAAAAGCATTTCCGGGTGAGGCTTGTTTTGCGGGACATCCCCATCTCCCACGATGACCGCAAAAAGTTTCTTCATGCCAAAATGCTCAAAGATCGCCCGAGAGAAACGGCCGAGTTTGTTGGTCGCGACCGCTAACTGGATTCCTCGACCATAGAAAGCTTCCAGGACGGAACGGACATCCGGCAGGAGATGGGTATGGTCCCGAAAAATTTCTTCATATTTCTTTCGGAATAAGATAAGGGCCTGGGGAACCTTTTCTTCGCCTAACAGCTCCCCGAAGGTATGGCTCAATCCCCGCCCAACGACCTTTTTGACTTCGTCGTAAGATAAAGGGTTAAGCCCCATATTGTTATAAACATGTTGAAAACTAAGGTAAATAGCCTGATAAGAATCTACCAGGGTGCCGTCGAGGTCGAAAATTACACCTTTAAATTTTTCTATTTTCATCGATTTTCCTTTCGATGTTTTTTTAGTTGGTCAAGTAATTGGTAGTGATTGCCGGCAACCTCGCCGAGCTCCACGTCCGGCTTAATTCTTTTCCCGTGGAAGTCCGATCCTGCGGTGATGAGAAGGTTGTGTTTCAGCGCAAAGATTCTGAACGCTTCTTGTTCCTGGGCATTATGATAGGGGGAATAAACCTCTAAACCTTCCAGACCGTTCTCGACCAGTTGCTTCAGGTTTTCCTCTTCGGTATCCGAGGGGTGAGCGAGGACGGCTATGCCCCCCAAATCTTTTATTTTGCGGATGGCGTCGATGGTATAAATATCTTCCATATGGACGAAAGCAGGCTTCCCTCCCCGCAGGTAATCACGGTAAAAATTGACGTAAGGAGAATTAGATCTCTGGCCGTCAATATAAGGTTTTAGGCGCAGGTCAGACAGATTTTCTTTCCGGCTGAGGATGGCTTGCAGGAAGGACATCCCCGTGGGAATGCGGTCCGCAGAGAATTTACCCAGGTCATTCCAATCGAAAATAAATCCCAATTCGTTCAATTTTAAGACCCTTTTCTCCGCCTGTTCTTTCTTCTTCTGATGAATGGATTTCAGCCAATCTCTCAAGGCCTGATGACGGGGTTGGATATAGAAGGTGAGCAGGTGGAGGTCGAGGCCATTATGAAAGGTGTTGAGTTCCATGCAGGGGATAAGTTCTATGCCGAATTCCCCCGCCAATCGTAACCCCTCCTCAACATTCGCCACCGAGTTGTGATCAGCAAAAGCGATCGCCCTCAATCCCTTTTCCCGGGCCATCGCGAAAATCTCTCGGGGAGAGTGCTGCCCGTCGGAAGAAGCATTGGTATGAATGTGCAGGTCAATCATTAATTTAACTTACCTTCCCCCGACACCCTTAATGAGCTGGTTCTTGGATGATCCGCCTAACCCAAAAATACACGATGAACAGCAAAACGGACATGAAAATAAAAAGAGGGCGGATACCGAGCGAGGCGGCCAAAAACCCTCCAGAGACCGGGCCGACAACTAACCGCCCCTGTCGTTAGCGAGGTTTGGAGCACTCCCATGGCATACCCCATCTTTTCCCGGGGAGTGGTGGTGGCTACGATCGCCAGGGTGGCGGCAATAAAACCGGAAACTCCACCCTGGATAAGGCGAAGGATAAAGAGCTGCTCAACAGTATTGGCAAAGGCCATTAGAAAAGCCGATGCGGCGTAGCCGGCCAGCGCCCGGATCAGCATGGCCCGCCGGCCGTAAAGGTTTCGTTTCCAGGGTTCCACGAATTACCTTTCACCACTAATGTAAGACACCTCCAAACCCCGGCGTTCTCCGCGGTTTGCTGTTCATCATATATCGATACCGATTCAGGAATACGGAAGAGCGGGAGGGCCTAAAAAAACAGGATGGGGCCCTTGAGTAGGCCCCATCCGATTCATACGCCACTGCTTAGAAGCGGGATTTAGCCCGTTTCTTTACTCTAATTTCCGCTCGGCCCGCTCCGCCAACTTTAAGAAAGGCTTGATCAGGTCGATGGGGATGGGGAAGATGGTCGTAGAATTTTTATCCGAGGCCACTTCGGTCAGGGTTTGAAGGTAGCGCAAGGTCAGAGCCATGGGATGGTCCGCGATGATCACCGCGGCGTCTTTCAATCTCTCGGCAGCCTGGTATTCACCTTCGGCGCGGATAACCTTGGAACGTCGCTCACGCTCGGCCTCAGCCTGTTTGGCCATGGCCCGGCGCATCTCCTCGGGGAGGTCAATGCCTTTCACTTCTACGGCGGTTACCTTGACGCCCCATGGATCCGTGTGTTTATCCAGAATTTCCTGAAGCTGGAGGTTGATCTTATCCCGCTGGTAGAGGATATCGTCAAGCTCCACCTGGCCGCAAACCGAACGAAGGGTCGTTTGGGAGAGCTGAGAGGTTCCATAAAGATAGTTTTCGATCTCAATGATGGCCCGGATGGGATCCATCACCCGGAAGAGGATGATCGCGTTCACCTTGATCGAGATGTTATCCCGGGTGATGACGTCCTGGGGGGGAACATCCATGGTTACGGTCCGCAAGCTGACCTTGACTAACTTATCAATCACCGGGATGAGAAGAATCAGCCCGGGTCCTTTCGGCAGGGGCTTCCCGCCAACAGTGCGCACCCGGCCCAGGCGGAAGATCACGCCCCGCTCGTACTCGTTGAGGATACGGATGGCGCTGGCCAGGATCATCAAAACCAGAATCAGCAAAACGGCTAAAGAAATTAAAGACATGAGTTTACCCTCCTTTTAATTTAAATAAATTTAATTGTATTGAAATTTCCTTTTGGACACGGATGAACACAGATTTTCTGGATATTAAAAAAAAATCACAGAAAATATATATCTGCGTTTATCTGCGCAAATCCGTGTCCCAATAAATTTAAAAAAAATTTCCACTGACACTAAACACTCACACTAATTTTTGAGCTTTTCTACCTTCAGTTTAAGGCCTTCGGTTTTGAGGACTCGAATTTTTTCTCTTGCTTCGATCGCTTCATCAGTATAGGCATTCCAGAATTCGCCATGGATAAAAACTTTGCCTTCGGGATTGAGTTGGGTTTGGGCCACGCCGATTTCCCCTACCAACCCTTCGGACCCGGTAGCTGGTTTAGCCAACTGAGCTTTGAGGGCCATGGTCACGGCGATGAAGAAGAAAGCGGCCGTGAACAGTACCGTGGGAATGATTATGGTGAGGGAAGCTCGCAGGGCGGGGATCGGTGATTCGAAGAGCATGATCGAACCCAAAGTGAGAGAAACTAATCCTCCAATCGTAAGGAGGCCGTAGCTGGCCACTTTGATTTCAGCAACGAAAAGAAAAACTCCTAAAAGAATTAATAACACCCCGGCGTAATTGACCGGCAAGGTGCGAAAGGCGAAGAAAGCCAGGATCAGAGAAATGCTACCGATCACTCCCGGGAAAATGGCTCCGGGGTTGGAAAGCTCGAAGTACAGACCGGCCAGGCCGATCATCATCAAGATGTAGGCGATATTGGGATTGCTCAGAACCGCCAGGAATCTTTGGCGGAAGCCCATCTCCAAAACATTGGTCCTCAAGCCTTTGGTAGCCAACTTGATCTTTCCCCGCGGCTTCTCTATAGTTTTACCGTCGATTTTTTCTAAAAGGTCTGTCAGGTCTTTGGCGATGAGATCGATGATTTTGATTTTTAGAGCTTCCTTCTCGGTGATAGAAACACTCTCACGCACGGCTTGCTCAGCCCATTTTGCGTTCCGCCCTTTCTTTTCGGCGATCGATTGGATATAGGCCACCGCATCGTTGACGACCTTTTCGGACATCGTCCGGTCCATCTTCCCCCCGCCCACGGCAACCGGATGAGCCGCTCCGATGTTTGTCCCCGGGGCCATGGCGGCAATATCCGCTGCTATAGTGATAAAAACCCCCGCCGAGGCTGCCCGGGCGCCGCTCGGGGAAACGTAGACGATGATCGGGATGTCGGCGTTCATGATGTCTTTAACGATGTCGCGCATGGACATGTCCAGACCGCCGGGAGTATCCATCTGGATGACCAGGCATTCCGCCCGGTTCTTGACAGCCTGTTCGATGGATTTACTGATGAAATCAGCGGTCGCCGGGGTGATGGCATCGTTGATCTTGATGACATCGACTTGTTTTTTTTGGGCGGGCAAGGGCCAGGGAATGGAGAGGAGGAAAACGCCCAGAAGAAAAAGGATTAAAAATATATACTTTCTTTCCATTAGATCTCCCTTATTGCGTTGAAAAAATAGCTTCCCAATCCCCTCACCCTCCCTCTTGGGAAAAAAGAGCAAGGGGGTTTTTAAACAGTTTAATTTTTTTCATACTCCCTTTTTATTTTTTTCATATCCTCCCACACTTCCCGCTTGCGGTTCGGGTTTCTAAGAAGATAAGCGGGGTGATAAGTGGGCATTAAGGGAATTCCCTGGTATTCGTGAAATTTTCCCCGCAAAGATGAAATTTTTTCTTCGGTTTTGAGCAAGGCCTGAGCGGCAAAAGCCCCCAGCGCGCAAATGAGTTTGGGACGAATGACCTGGAGCTGTTTGATGAGAAAGGGTTCACAGGCCATGATTTCATCGGGCTCGGGGTTACGATTCTCCGGCGGACGACACTTAATGATGTTTCCGATATAGACCTGTTCTCGGCTGAGCTGAATGGCCTGGATGATTTTATTAAGCAGTTGCCCGGCCAGGCCGACAAAAGGCTCACCCTGTAGATCTTCATCGCGCCCTGGGGCCTCTCCCACAAATACCAATTTGGCCTGTGGATTCCCTGTACCAAAAACGATCTGAGTCCGATAAGCATGCAGTTTACAACGACGGCAGTCTCCCAGTTCAGCTATCACCGCTTCAAGGTCAGACGGAATGGGAGAGCTTGGCACCACCGGGTGGGAAGATTCCTTTCTCTCCGGGGATACCGAGGATTTAACCCATCCGTCCAAACCGAGATTTTTCTCTTCTTCCAGATGATACCTCAGACCGGTGACAATCTCCCGTAGTTGGCCCTGGTAACCCAGGCGATCACAATCATTAAGATAAAATTCCGTTTTCATGATTTCTTAAGCAGGGCGATGCGGTCGAGGATATAATCGGCCAAGTCCTCTTTGGTCATCAAGGGAAGCTCTTCAACTTTTCCAGAGCGGTCCAGAATTTTGACGATATTGGTATCCACCTCGAAACCTGCTCCCGGAAGGGTTACATCGTTGGCCACGATCAAGTCCAGATTTTTTTTCTCCAATTTTTGCCAAGTGCTCTGCAAGAGGTTTTCCGTTTCCGCGGCAAACCCCACCATAATCCGCGAGTTTTTCTTCTTTCCTGCCTCGGCCAGGATGTCGGGATTGAGTTCCAATTCCAAAACAGTCGGCAACTTGGATTTTTTTATTTTTTCGGGGGCCTTTTGTTTGGGACGATAGTCGGAAACAGCCGCCGCCATAATAAGGATGGAAGCGCTTTCTAAATGCTTAAGAACCGCCTCCCGCATCTGGGCCGCAGAACGAACGGCGATATATTTTATTTGGGGAAGAGCCGCAAGAGCGGTCGGGCCGCTGATAAGTGTAACCTCCGCCCCCCGCCTTCGGGCAGCGCGGGCCAGAGCAAAACCCATCTTGCCGGAGGAGCGGTTTGATAGGAAACGTACAGGGTCGATAAGCTCTTCCGTGGGTCCGGCTGTGACCAGAATCTTTTCCCCAGAAAAATCTTTGGGGGAAAGGAGGACGCAGATTTCTTCTACAATTGTCGGAGTTTCAGCCAGCCGTCCTTTTCCTTCATAACCGCAAGCCAACTCTCCTGCCTCAGGGTCGATGAAATGGTACCCTCGTTGACGCAGCTTTTGGATGTTTTCCTGGCAGATGGGATTTTCCCACATGTGAACGTTCATGGCCGGGGCCAAAAGAACCGGGGCTTTGGTAGCCATGACAATGGTCGTGAGCAGGTCATCGGCGATTCCCCCGGCAATTTTGCCAATAATATTGGCCGTAGCCGGAGCAATAACCAATACTTCCGCTCTATCTGCTAAGGCTATATGGCCGATCTCCGATTCAGCAATCAGGTTGAAAAGTTCGGTGGTGACCGGGTTTCCGGAGAGAGTCTGGAAGGTAAGGGGAGTGATGAAGGCCTGGGCGTTCCGGGTCATGACTACCTGGACTTCGGCTCCCGCTTTTACCAGTTCGCGGACCAGCTCGGCCACTTTATAAGCGGCGATTCCCCCCGTCACACCGAGGACGATTTTTCTACCTTTGAGCATCATAAGCGTTTAAGGCAGCCCTTCTTCTCCTTGTCTTTTCCATTGCTCTCTCTTTGAAAGATGTTATAAATTTATAACAGGAAAATTTTTAAGTGTCAAGAAATTAAAGGGTTTTAGGAAAAGGAAGAATTGAGGATTTCAGAAATACGGAATTATTTAGGGGAGGTTTAGAAATGAAAGGAAAAGAGATTCTCTGCCCTCAATGTGGGGCCGTGATCCAAAGATACGTCAATCCTGTTCCAACAGTTGATATTATTATTGAAGTAGAATCAGAAACCGGGGAAAAGGGAATTATTTTAATCTTAAGGAAGAACGAACCGAGGGCCTGGGCTTTACCGGGGGGGTTCGTAGATTACGGAGAAACTTTGGAAGAAGCCGCCATGAGAGAGGCCAAAGAGGAGACGGGTTTAGCGGTAGAAGCCGTGTCTCAACTGCATACCTATTCAGATCCGCAACGGGACACCCGGCAGCATACCATTTCTACGGTTTTCACTGCCCAGGCCAGGGGACTGCCCCAGCCAGGGGATGATGCGGTACGCACGGGGGTTTTTACCGAAAAAAACCTTCCTTTGACCTTAGCTTTCGATCACGAAAAAATTCTGCAGGATTATTTCGCCACGAAGAAAAAACGGTGGCGGTAAATTTTTATACCAATTTTTTTAAAGCTTCCTGGATCTGGTCCATTCCTTTTCCGATGTTTTCCATGGAAGTGGCATAGGAGAAGCGGATGTACTTGTCGTCCCCAAAGCTGCTGCCGGCGACCACAGCCACCTTGGCTTCTTCCAAAATGAAACCCGTTACGTCCGAAGAATTGGAAACCTTCTTTTCCCCCCACTTTTTCCCGAAGAGGCCGGTGACGTTGGGAAAAACATAGAAGGCCCCTTTGGGCAGGGAACAAGTGATTCCGGGCATAGCATTCAAGCGCTGGACGATATATTTCCGCCGGCGGTCAAACTCGGCAATCATTTTTTTTACCGAATCCTGAGGGCCGGCCAGGGCTTCAACGGCAGCTTTCTGGCAAAAAGAAACCGGATTGGAGACATTCTGGGTTTGAATCTTGTCCATGGCGGCCATGATTTCCGCAGAGCCTGCGGCATAGCCGATCCGCCAGCCCGTCATGGAGTAAGTCTTGGAGACCCCGTTTACCACCACGGTCTGATCCTGGATTTCCTTTCCCAAAGAGGCAATACTGGTGAAGACCGTCCCGTCATAGACGAATTTTTCATAAATGTCATCGGCAATGATCAGGATTTTTTTCTGAAGCAGGACTTCGGCCAAGGCTTTTAATTCATCAGCCGTATAAGTGGCTCCCGTGGGATTACAGGGGCTGTTTAGGATGATGGCCTTGGTGCGGGGGGTGAGGGCCGACTTGAGCTGCTGTACGGACATCTTAAACTCCTGCTGTTCCGAGGTAGGAATGACGACCGGAGTGGCGTCCATTAACAGGATGATATCCGTATAAGAGACCCAGTAAGGCGCGGGAACAATGACCTCATCGCCGGCCTGGAAGAGCGCCTGAGCAAGGTTGTAAATGATGAGCTTGGCTCCGGCTGAGGCAAAAACCTGGGAACGGTCATAGGTCAGGTGATTATCTATCTTGAATTTCTGAATAATGGCATCCTTAAGGTCGGGAAATCCTGCTGCGGGGGTATATTTGGTAATTCCTTCCCGGATGGCCTTGTAGGCGGCTTCCTTGATATTATCCGGGGTATCAAAATCCGGCTCTCCCTGGGCGAAACTGATGACTTGGATACCTTGCGCCCGCATGGCATTGGCTTTGGCGGCAGCTGCAAAAGTGGGGGAGGGCTTGATCCGATCGACCCTTTCAGCGAGTTTCATAGGCCACTCCTTTCGAGTGAATAAAATGACATTCGCCACAGAGGACACAGAGGTCACCGAGTGAAAACAAAACAAAGATAGAAAACCTGCTTTTGTCTTTTTTATTTTTAATACTCTGTGTTCTCTGTGTCCTCTGTGGCTAATTAAGTTTTTACGGAACGTTTCGGTATAAAGGAAATTTTTCCTTCAATCGCTGGTGGACGATTTCGGGTACTAAACCCCGGACGGAGCCTCCCAGGGAGGCGGCCTCCTTGATGATTTTCGAGCTGGTGTAAAACCATTTGAACCCCGTCATCAAAAAGATGGTGTCCACCTTGCGGTTTAATTTTCGGTTCATCAGAGTCATCTGAAATTCATACTCAAAGTCAGAAAGGGCCCGTAATCCCCGGACGATGACGCTAGCGCCCTGCTTCTCGACGAAATCAACCAGCAACCCTTGAAAAGACGCTACCGTAACCCGTGGATCATTCTTCAAGGCAATCTGGATCATCTCCACGCGCTCTTCCACCAAAAAGAGCGCGGCCTTGTTCGGATTGTTGGCCACAGCGACGACAATTTTGTCAAAAAAAACCAAAGCACGTTCAACCAGGTTTACGTGGCCGTTGGTAATCGGATCGAACGAGCCGGGATAAACAGCGGTTTTTTCCTTCATAGGGAAGACCTCTTTGATTCGTTAAATTTAATGGGACACAGATTTTCGCAGATATATATTTTTTTATTTTTTTTAATATCCAGAAAATCTGTATTTACCCTGTTAGATAGTAAACATCTAACAGGGTGAATCCCTGTCCAACAGGGGAAATCCTATACAATTGAATTAAACTCTGTCGGTTCTTTTTGTAGTTGAAAAAAGGAAACCAGGGTACCCCCATACTTTCGCGTATCCACGCGCTGTAAATGAGGGATTGAAAAAATATCATTCGTCGGTGCGTGTTCGGCAATGATCAAGGTATCCGAAGAAACGATTGAACTCTTGGCTAGGATTTTAAGTGTTTTATGGGCTAAACCTTTTCCATAGGGAGGATCCAGAAAGATGAGTTGGAACGATTCTCCTTTAGCTTCTAAGATTTTGATTCCGGCCATGACCTCGCGCGCCAACACCTGCGCCTGATCCTTTATTTTGCATTCTTCGATATTTTTGCGTAAAGCCGTCAAGGAATGTGCGCTTTCTTCCACAAATACGGCCCGCTTGGCCCCCCGGCTTAGGGCTTCGATACCCAAGGCACCCGTTCCGGCGAAAAGATCTAAAACTTGCTGGCCGGCGATATGATCTTGCAAAATGTCGAAGATGGCCTCTTTAACTCGATCGGAAGTAGGCCGGAGGTTCAGCCCCTTCACGGAAAAAAGCCTCTTGCCTTTCCATTGGCCGCTGATGATCCGCAATACGTTTCATTCCTCTAAAGGAGCAGCTATAAATGACGACATAAATCTTAGGCGATTTGTCATTCCGGGCCTGACCCGGAATCCAGTGTCTTTTTGGATTCCCGCTTCCCGCTTTCGCGAGGACAAGTTTCGCGGAAATGACTGGCGTTGTTGTGACTAATGACGCTGCATATAAAAACTGATTAGATTGTAACATGGAAGAGGAAGTTGTCAAGACGCTAAGAAAAACCACATAGCGCAGAGCGCCAAACGCATAGGGTAAAAACATTATATATAAGGATGGGGGGGCATTAACGCTTTGCGCTTAGCGCTATGCGCTATGCGTCTTAACGTTCAATGCCAATTCTACTCTCCATTCCTTTCTTATAGTAGTGCTTGATCTCTCTCATCTCCGTAACCAGGTCAGCCCGCCGGAGAACTTCGGGCTTGGCCCATCTTCCGGTTAGGACCAATTCAACATTCTCCGGCTTATTTTTTATCAGGGCCAGAAGTTCTTTCAAGGGAACCATTCCGTATTCGACGGCTACGTTAATTTCATCCAGGATGACCAGATGGTATTTCTGGCTGTGAACGGAGTGCTGGGCCAATTTCCAGGCTTTTTGGGCCAGATGCACATCCATGGGGTCAGGCTTTTTTTTGTTAACGAAATTTTCCCGCCCCATGGGTACGATCGTCAGATAAGGGGCAAGCTTTTTAGCTGATTGCAACTCGCCGTAAGCAATTCCGCCTTTGAGGAATTGGATGATGAGGACCTTGAACCGGTGCCCTGCGGCCCGCAAAGCCAATCCCAAGGCGGCCGTAGTCTTCCCTTTCCCGTTTCCGGTATAAACCTGAACGAACCCTTTGGGAAACCTTTTCTTTTTCATCGGAAAATCCTTTGGGGACGCAGATGAACGCAGATTACCAGGATTTGGAAATTAAGAAATCAGAATACAGAATTCAGAAGACAGGAGTCAAAAGCCTCTGGCCCAAAAGATTTCTTCTAAATTCGGGCTTTTTGGTCACAAATTCTATCATTTTCAGCGTTGATCTGCGAAAATCTGCGTCCCAATTAATGTATTTTCATTTCCAATATTACAAACCCCACTACGCCGATAAGAACCCAGTAATCTTTCCCTCTCATTTTTAACTCGTGCAAGTGGGTGCGTTTTGCTCCGCTGATATAACCTCGAGCGAACATGGCCACAGCCAAGTCATCTGCCCGTTTGAAGATGCTGTGAAAAAGGGGGGTCAGGATAGGTATCAAATTTTTCGCCCGCCGCAAAAAATTTCCGGATTCGAAATCAACTCCGCGGGAGCTCTGGGCTTTAATGATCCGGTTGGCCTCGCCGAGAAGGATGGGGATGAACTTGATGGCCAGCATGGTCATCAAAGAAAAATCTTCTACCGGAATGCGGAAGCGCTTCAAAGGGTAAATCAGTTTTTCCAGGCCATGGGCCAGCTGTAAGGGAGAAGTGGTCAGGGTCATTAACGAAGAAAGAAGGATGGCCAATAAAAGTTGGCTGGCGACCATGGCCCCTTTGGCCGCCCCTGTCCAGGTGATGTCGATAAAACCGATCGGAAAAAAGGGAAGGGAAGGGCCGGGAGTGAAAAAAAGATGAATAGCGGCCGTAAATAAAAAAAGCCAAATAAAGGATCTTACTCCCCGGAAAACGTAACCCCAAGAAAGTTGGGAAATAAGCAGAGTAAGGAGAAAAAAAGCCGAGAGCAAAGCCAGGGCTATGAAGGTTTTAATTAGAAAAGTTACGATCATCAGCAGGAGCAAAGAAACGAATTTGGTCCGCGGGTCCAGACGGTGGAGAAATGAATCCCCCGGCATGTACTGCCCGAGGGTAACGTCCTGCAGGAACTTCATGAAAGGTATTTTTCGATCAGGATTTCCGCAATCTGAACGGCGTTCAGGGCCGCGCCCTTGCGGACATTATCGGAAACAATCCACATATTGATCCCGTTGGGAATGGATTCGTCTTCCCGGATCCGGCCCACAAAGGTTTCATCGCGTCCGGCGGCATGAATGGCCAGCGGGTATTCACTAAGGGCTGGGTTGTCGACGACGAATACACCTGGAGCCCGGGCAAGAATTTCCTTTACTTCTTTGGCGGTAAGTTTCTTCTCCGTTTCGATGTTGACCGACTCCGAATGGCTATGAACCACCGGAACGCGGACGGTAGTGGCCGTAATGCGAATCGTTGGGTCTTCCATAATCTTTTGGGTCTCATTGACCATCTTCATTTCTTCTTTGGTATAGCCATTCTCCAGGAACGAGTCGATGTGCGGTAGGCAATTAAAGGCGATCTGGTGCGGGTAAACTTTTTTCTGGATTCCCTGCGAATTGAGAATGGCCCGGGTCTGGCTCAGGAGTTCATCGATGGCTTTAAGGCCGGTACCGGAAACTGCTTGATAGGTGGAAACGACAATCCGTTTGATGCGAGCCACATCATGGATGGGCTTTAAAGCCACGACCATCTGGATCGTGGAGCAGTTGGGATTGGCGATGATACCGCGCTTTTTATACTGGGCGATGGCCTGGGGGTTTACTTCCGGCACGACCAAAGGAATTTCGGGGTCCATGCGGAAGGCGCTGCTGTTGTCCACCACTACGGCGCCGGAGGCGGCCGCCGCCGGGGCGAACTCCAGGCTGCGCGATGCACCGGCCGAAAAAAGGGCGACCTGAACACCCTTAAAGGAATCTTTGGTAAGGCGTTCGACCTTCACCGGTTTGCCATTAATATTTAATTCTTTTCCTTCTGACCGCTCGGAAGCTAAAAGTTTTATCGAACCCACAGGAAACTGGCGCTGCTCCAGAGTTTTGATCATCTCCAGGCCGACAGCTCCCGTGGCGCCTGCCACGGCCACGGCATACGATTTCTCGCTCATCATAGTTCTCCGTTCATCTAAATTTAATTTTAGCTTAAGATATTAAGCGAAGGAATGTCAAGAAAATTGGCGACAATTGCCTCATCTTTAAAGAACGGACAGCGGCCGCCGGTTTAGCGCCAGCCGCTGCTATTGCAGCACGATCCTTCTTACCACCTCTTGGAAGAACTCCTTCGACCAGACCTCCATAGTTTCTGGATTCTTCACAAAAGGTTCCACCTCCCTCCTAACTTGCTCTACGTTGAGCTTCTCAATCGCCTTCGATATCAGCGCCAGGAACTTCTCTCGAGTCAGGTGTTCACCTTCCTTCAGGTGCCCGCTCTGGAACATTCTTTTCTCCAGGTGCTTGAGGTGAAGCTGTGGGTGGTACGCGGCATACCAGACCAAATCGTACCAGTCACGGCCCTTGCCCCGGCTCTTCCACTGCCGGCAGAGGACGGCGTGCATTTTGCCGGCAAAAAGGTCAGGAAGGACAAAGGCTCTGACCGAGAACGGGATTGGATGCAGCAGAAACTTGTTTTCGGTGTCAAATCCCGGCGGTGGGTCCGTATCGACCTCGACCTTGATTTTCATGACCTGGCCACGCGGGATCTGCCTGGCGATTTCTTCGGCCGTCTCTATGACTAGCAGATGCTTCAGGGTGCCGGCCTTGAGGAATGCCGATTGGACCGGGCTCTCCTTCTTCTTCTCCTCTCTCCTCTCCACGCTAACCTCGAACCCGAACGAACGGATCTCACGTTCCAGGGCGCCGACATAACGCGAAAGATCGAAACCGGGTATTGGTTGGAGAAGGGAAAAATCGAGGTCTTCGGAAAAACGATCCATCCCGTAAAGTATCCTGAGTGCCGTGCCGCCGTAAAAGGCAGCCTTCTCAAAAAACTTACTGCGCCAGAGGCCAAGCAGGGCAACTTCCTGCAGGATCTCCCGCAGGGCTCTCCCGTAGTCCCCGACGCTTCGACACTGGTGCCGGTCAAGCATGCGGACAATGGCGTCATTCATGGCCAATCTCCCGCCCGCTAAGCCCGCGAATCAAGCCGCCCAGCAGCCGGATCTTCCGGCTCCCGTAACGGGCAGCGATCAGAACGAGTATCTTGGCATCCAGCCTTTCCAATCCGCCGGGATCGATCCGCAGATGAGTCAACAGGTATTCCCTCATTTCGGCTTGACTGCGAACAGCCGTACCCCGGTCATCATGAATCTTGTCGGCTAAAGCCTTCTCGGGAATCGCGATCAAGAAGGGACGGCTTCCTTCGAGTTCCACTCGATCGATGCCGATCGGATAGGCCGTCATGGGAATCTTGCGGTAAAGGAATAGGCCTACGGGGGTAGAAAAGCGTCGGCCGCGGCCGCACGTGACTGAGGTCACTGCCTCGACGCGCTCCGGGATCAGGCCATGATAGTGGAGGGCATAATCGAGGGATATATAGGAAGGCCCAAAGATCATGTTAGCCAGGACCTCTCTGGAAAAAGGCCGTCGGGCGTACCTCTCGCCGAAGACATAGATACCCTTCTTCACCCGGATGATGGCCCCCTGCCGCAGCAGAGCGGTGATCTTGTCGCGGGGGCGCTCATACTCCTTGAGAACGTCTAAAAGGGTCTGGTAGTCAAATTCCTCCCCCGCTATCCTCTTTCTTAGCTCTTCAACCATCCTTTTCCCTAAGGTACTTGGCTTTTTCCTCTCTCCCCTAACCCCCCTCCGCCTTAGGCGGACTAAAGGGGGGGAGGGGGGATTATCTTGAGACTGGCAATATATAGCATATTTTAACATAGTATGTCGACATTTTTTCGACATACTACGCTAAAATTAGCAAATCACCGACAATCAAATAGCCGAGTGGGATAGGTTACAGGGGGAAAAACCTGCTCCCGAAAGGTATCGCCAGGGCAGACCCGCCATTTTAGGTACATGGTTAATGGCATTCCAGACCAGCGAGGGAATCGTAAATTTCTTTCAGGTCCGTCTCCTGGCCATTGCCGGTAAAATGCAGAAGGAGGGTGCGGTTAAGGTCCAGGCAATAAAAAGAGAGGCGCAGAGTTTTTACGGTTTTTTTCTTGATCAAGCCTTGTTGCACTTCCCCGATGCAATAGGATGCGGGATGGCCGCAAACCATTTTTGTACCCTGGGAGGAAACCTGTACGCCTTTGACCTGAAGGCCATCACGCTTTCCCCGTTTGATCTGGATCATCAAGTCAAAAGCAACCCTTTTTAGGGGATGGAAAACGATTTGGTCGGTCTGGCCGGCTTCCACCCAGGTGATATATTCCCTTTGAACGCAAGTATGAATATCCGGCTGCAAGTAGCTTCGGGTTATCTTCCAGCCCTCGGGCAAGGAAAGAATTAAAAAGTAGCCCGTTCCGAACAAGATATTTTTGGCGGCGATGATATGTTTGGTTAATTCAAGGGGCATGGTTTCTGGAGCGTTTCAGGAGCTCCCCAGATGTTCCTGCAGGAGAGTATCCAATTGATTCTTGTCCTTGCCCGCGTACTTCCTTTTTTTATTGATAATGAAGGTCGGATAGCGGTGCACCCAATAGCGGAGCGATTTCATTACTCCTTGGAGAGATTGGACATCGATGACTTTAATTAAAATTCGCTCACGATATTTTTGGGCTAATTCCTTGATCCAATTTGAAAGAAAAAGATATTCCTCCTTCAATTCTTCAGGATATTCGTTGAGATCCCTGCTGTCCCCCTTTTCTCTGAGACCCACCTGGTCTGTAGCAATATTACAAGTAAATCAGGTGTTGTAAAGGCCCGGAACCAGAGAAATGACTTCGAGGGTGATCGGTTTCATTGTTTGCCCAAAAGGGACGGGAGAACCCGATATAGGTTCTCCCGTCGTCAAGGAGTTAATCTGCTTATTTGGCACCTCCGGTAGGTGCTGGAGCCGGAGCTCCCTCCCTCTTTTCGCTGGTGAATTTGCGGATAGCCGCAAAGGCATCCTTAATCAAGACCACTGCGCAGAAGACCAGGAAGAGGGCGATGAGGCCGGTGAGCCAGTCGCCGATGGCCCGGTCTGTGGTAATGGTCGGCGTGGTAAAGAAATGTTTGATCTGCCCGTAGGATATCCAGATGGCGGCAGCGATGGTGGTGACAAAGAGGAAAATGGAGGGGGCAAGAGTGAATTTGTAATTTTTCCTCTCGTAGGCTAACCAGCAAGAAGAAATTAGCAGGGCCATGGAGGCCAACATCTGGTTAAACGCTCCCCCCAGGAACCAGAGAGTGGCCAGCACGCCAGTGAAGCAGAAAATGCCAAACAGAACCAGGGTGAAAATGGTGGAAAAATGAACGTTTTTGAAGATAGGCCAGACCTCTCCGAGCACGTCGGCACCGTAGAGCCGCATAAACCGCACCCCTAAGTGGATGAGAGTCAGGCCAATGACGGCGAACATGATATTGGCAAAATCGAGGGCACTACTTTCCGGAATTCCGATATTGCCCAGAAAATTGGCCCCCCCCACAGCGAAGACTGCACCCGCTCCTTTCTTGAAAGCCTCCGCATACCCTTCAAAGCTTCCGAAGGCCGACACGGCGATGATCAAGGCCAGCATGCCCATAAGCATCTCCAAGAGCATGGAGCCCCCGGCAACGGGCAAAGTATCCGTTTCTTTTTCAATCATGCGGGCTGTGCCGGAGCTGCCTACCAGGGAGTGCCAGCCGGAGACTGCTCCGCACATGAGGGTGACGAAAAGCATCGGCCATAGCGGGTTATTTCCCCACCACCATCCCTTGAAGGCTGGGAAGTTGCCGAAAGAGGGGTTTCCGAAAAGAACTCCCAGACCAATTCCAATCATTCCGATGAAAACCACCCAGAAACCGAGGTAGTTGATAGGTTGAGCCCAGCGCCAGATGGGGAGGACCGCCCCGAAATAGCAGAATACTAGGACGGCGATCACCCAGATGAACTTGGCCTGGTCGACGACCCCAAATATAATTGGGGGCTTATCACCGCCGCTTATGGCCTTAAAAAAAACCTGCACCGGGCCAAGGCTGGTCAGGACGAAAATACCGATGAAAGTAATCACCACGGTGACCACAGTGGTGGTGACGATACTCTGTTTCCATTTGTAAATCATCTGGCCGGTCAGAAGGCCCATCAAAACCCAGATGATAATTCCTAAGGGACCCGTTGGTTTGGCGAGAGTTCCGGCTATGAACAGCGCAAAGGCCCCGAAGCCGAGCATGAGGTTAAAATAAATAAAGATGCTGATCAAGGTACGGGCGCGAGGAGAAATCAGGGTATAGCTCATCCCTCCCAGGCTCATACCTTCTCTCCGGATTCCCACCATGGTAGCGGTATAATCATGGACCCAGCCCAGAAAGGCTACACCTAACATGAGATAAAGCATGGCTGGCAGCCAGCCCCAGTTGACGGCCAGGATGGCCCCTACGACAGGGCCTAATCCGCAGATGGATTTGAATTGGAAGCCGAAGAGAACATTTTTGTTGGCAGGCATGAACTCCACCCCATCCATATACATGACGGCAGGAGTTGCTTTTTTCGGGTCGGACTGAATGATTTTACGGTCGACATAACGGCCGTAAACCCGGTAGACAAGGACTACCCAAATAATACTGAGGATTAAAACAAATATTGACATTTTTCTCCCTCCTTACGAGTTAAATCTTGGAAACCTTTTTCTCCTTTCCTCAAGAGCATTCCTGCTCTCATCATGGGGAATCCCATAGCCGTTCCAACGATCCAACTGTTTCTTTTAGGGAGCCATTGCGGCTCGGCATCACCTCCTTATAGTTTAAATTTGTCACCATTTATTAGATTTCGTCCAAATTTTGCACAAATAGAAAAAAATGTCAATAAAAATGTTTTTTTATTTGACATTAGACCCTGTTGGATTATAATGCATCCGAGTAAAAAGAAGTTTGGAGGAGACCCATTTTTTAAAAGTCCTGAATACTGGAGGGACACAATGGCCAAAGAAGAAGAGAAACAGGAAGAACAAAAAGGTGGATTTTTAAAGAGGTTTGGAAAGGCAGCCAAAGAAATGATCTACGGAATGGCTGCCCATGATACCGCCCGATTCGCCCTGAAAACGCGGGGAAGCATGGAGCACCTCTTTATCCTGATCACCATGGGCGACTTATTGGGGGTGCCCATCCTGCCACCTTATTATTCGTTACGCATTTTACCTTACGTCGTCCCGCAGATTGCCACCTGGAAACGAAGGATGCTGCGGGAGCGGGATCTTACAGACGCTTTGGCCTGAAAAATCGGGAGGGCCCGTTTCTCATCCCTGTTTGGATGATAAGTGCCCCCAATTGCAGTTAAACGCTATGCGCTCTGCTCTATGCGCTTAGCCCAGACCTAAGGGAGGTGTGCCATTCCACTCGCAGATATTTTTGAAAAGTTTCCGGACCGGCGGTATATCATGTTCGGAGGAAAAGGGGGATTGGGGAAAACCACATTCTCCGCAGCTACGGCCTATTACTTAGCCAAGAAGGGGCATAAAGTCCTGGTCTTTTCCGTAGACCCCCAGGCATCCTTGAGCGACATCTTTAAGCGGGATATCTTCGGCAAGGGGGCGGTGGAGATCATGCCCAATCTCTACGCCCAGGAGATTGACGCGGATCGCCGGATCAAGGAATACCAGGATGAGATTCGTAAGAAGATCCTGGACATGTACGGGCTGGCGAAAGTTCCCGAAGAAATCGATGGCTACATCCAGGCCGCGGCAGCAGAGCCGGCGATGGAAGAGAGCGCGATCTTTGATGAAGTCGTGGACATCGTGGTCAAAGGCGGCTATGACTACTATATCTACGATCTCGTCCCCCTGGGTCATGCGCTCTACTACCTCTCCATGGCCTCGGTGTATGACGCCTGGATCGATAAAATTACTCACCTCCGGGGGGATATGGCCGAGTACGATAAAGTAGTGGCCATCGTGAAGAGGGAAAAGGAAACGGAGGAGGACAAGATCCTCACCGAGTTGCTGTGGATCAAAGACCGGATCAACAAATCATCGAGCATCCTCACGGACAAACAGAAGACGGCCTTCTTCTTTGTCATCGTACCGGAGGAGATGATCATCAAAGACACCCAGAAGGCCGCAGGGCTCTTTGCCAAATTTGATGTCCCCTTGAGCGGGTACATCATCAACCGGGTCCTTCCCCCGGAGCTAAAAAATCAGGACATCCCCGAGTATCTGCGCCACCGGATCACCATGCAGGAGAAATACCTGAAGTTGATCGATGAGACTTTCAAGAACGAGATTCTGGCTTCGGTTCCCGAGATGGAGCGGGATGTAACCGGTCTGGAGATGATCGAGAAGATGGCCCAGGCCATGTTCGGCAATGGAGGGAAACCATGAGCGGAATTACCATGAACATGACCGATTATATGAAAGCTCACCCCAAGCTCAAATACGTCTTTTTCGGCGGCAAAGGAGGGGTGGGCAAGACCATCATGGCCGGGGCTGCGGCTCTATGGTTCGCGAAACAAGGGAAGAAAACCCTTCTGGCTTCCACCAATCCGGTCCATAGCCTGAGCAACCTGCTGAATCAGGATGTCTTTGGCAAACCGGTGTTGATCTGCGACGAGAAACATTGCTTTGCTTTCGAAATCGACACCAAGGAGTCCATCGAGCGGTCCAAACAGCAGATCCGGGAAAAGATCGCCTGGTTCCTCAAATTTGCCGACATTACCATCAAGGCCGAGGAATTCGTCGAGTCGGCCACCATGAACCCGGCTTTTGAAGAGTCGGCCATGTTTGAGAACATGATCGACCTGATGTTCAAGGATGAATATGAGATCTATGTCTTTGACACGGCCCCCACGGCCAATGCCCGGCGGCTGCTGGGTATGTCCAAGGTTTACTCCCTCTGGGTGGAAAAAATGCTTAAGAGCCGGGACGAGGCCAAAGTTATGCGCAAGGCTCTTTCCTACACCAAGAAAGAAGAAAAAGATCCTTTGATGGACTACCTGTTGCAGTTTAAGGACCGGATGGCTAACGCCAAAGTGCTCCTGACCGACCCGCAGATCACTTCCTTCTTTTTCGTTACGCTGCCGGAAAGCCTGCCCATCGCCGTCATTACCCGGTTCATCCAGTGGTTCCATGATTTCGGAATCCCCGTGGGGGGGGTGATCGTCAATGGCCTGATCCAGAAAGAGATGGTCAAACCCGAATCACCGGAATTCGTGCGCAACCGGGTGAAGATGCAGGATGGACATATGGAAGAAATCTGGCAGACCTTTGGCGATAGGGTGCGCTCCATCGTTCCTCTTTTTGATACGGAAATCCAAGGACCGGTCATGCTGCGCAAATTAGCCGACCGCCTTTTTAGCTGAGGAAGGATTGGCCATAATAAACTCCACCAGTGGGGCTTAGGCCCCACTTTTTTTAAATGGGACACAGATTTTCGTAGATCAGGGCAGAAATTGTTTTCTTAATTATAGGAACGGGCAGTTAAGATTTCTAAAAATTCATGGGGCCTAACACTAAGCACTTAACACTATCAGTCTAATTCCTGACCTCAAGGAGGTGTCTTCATGAGATCAGAGGTAAAATATCCTGAAGTCCCGGTTGAAAAATTGAGATGGCGTTGTCCCCCGGAGTCACTGCCGTTTGAGGATACGAGCGAAATCCCGGCCTGCACGGAAATTATCGGCCAGGAGAGGGCCTTGAAAGCCATCCGCCTGGGGTTGGAGATGGACAGCCTGGGTTACAACATCTTTATAGTAGGGTTGGTAGGGACCGGTCGTAACACGACGAGCAAGTGCCTGCTGGAGGAGATCGACAAGGCCGGAAAAATCCCCGATGACCTCTGCTACGTGAACAATTTCAGAGACCCGGATCAACCCCGATGCATCTGCCTGCCTGCAGGTCGGGGGAAGGCCTTCAAGAAAGACATGGATGACCTCATCGAATCCTTGAAGAAAAACATTCCTCTGGTCTTCGAGAGCGAAGAGTACCAGATGCAGAGGAGAGAACTCGTCGAAAAACACCGGGATAGGGGAAAAGGGATAGTCAAGGAATTTGAGAGCCGGGCCAAAAAAGAAGGGTTTGCCGTCGTGCAGGTGCAAGTAGGCCCATTCACCCGCCCGGATGTTGTGCCGATGGTGGCCGGCAATGCCATGCCCCTCGATCAACTGGAAAATCTGGTGGACCAGGGACAGTTCTCCAAGGAAAACTTTGAAAATTTAAAAGTCAAATACAGTCAATTAAACGCGGAAATGGAGCAGGTTCTCAAAGAGACTCGGAAAGTGGAGAAAATAATCCAGGAAGAACTGGCGGCATTGGATAAATCCGCCATCTCGCACTTAGTGGAAGGAGCAATCGGGGATATCCGGGAGAAAAACAAACAACCCAAGATCCATGCTTACCTTGATGAGGTGAAGAATAGCATCCTGGAAAATCCCGGCCGTTTCCAGCCTAAACCTGAGGCGCCGCAACTTCCCATCCCAGGGCTGGTCTTACCCACCCCGGTGGACACATTCAGCGAATTTCAGGTGAATATTTTGGTGGATAACTCTGAGACCAAAGGGGCTCCGGTGATCATTGAGACCTCGCCTACCTATCGCAACCTCTTTGGAACGATCGAACGCAGCTGGGGCATGGGGGGAATTGGGAAAACCGATTTTACAAAAATTAAAGGCGGGTCTTTCCTGCGGGCCAACGGGGGATACCTGGTCCTGAACGCTTTGGATGTTTTTATAGAACCGGGGGTGTGGATTGCTTTAAAGCGGACGCTGCGCAACCGCTCCATGGAAATGCAGTCCTTCGATCCCTTTTATCTTTTTGCCAGTTCCGCCCTTAAACCAGAACCGGTGGAAATTCGGGTGAAAGTGGTCATGATTGGGGATGCCTATCTCTATGAGATGCTTTATGCCGTAGACGAGGATTTTAAGAAGATTTTCAAAATCAAGGCCGACTTTGACACGGTGATGGAACGGAAGGAAGAGACCCAAATGCAGTATGCCTCTTTCATTCGCAAAATCTGCCATGATGAAAATCTCCTCCCCTTCGACCGCAGCGGGGTGGCGGCAGTGATCGAGCACGGTGTGCGCCTGGCAGGGCGCCAGAAAAAGCTTTCAACAGAATTTCATCGAATCACCGACATTTTACGGGAGGCGAGTTACTGGGCGAAGAAAGATAAGAGCGAAGGCATCGCCGAGAAGCACGTGGACCAAGCCGTCACCGAAAAGATCTACCGCAAGAAAATGATCGAGGAAAAAATTCAGGAGATGATCGAGGATGGGATCATCATGATCGATTCCGATGGAGCCACAGTGGGCCAGGTAAACGGATTGTCGGTGTACGACATGGGCGAGTATGCTTTCGGCAAACCATCCCGAATTACCGCTAAAACCTCCATAGGCAAGGCAGGGATTATTAACATTGAGCGTGAGGCCGACCTTTCCGGGAGGACGCACAACAAGGGGGTGCTTATCCTGGGAGGATATCTGCGGGGGAAATATGCCCAGGACAAGCCTTTGACCCTTACCGCCAGCTTGGCCTTCGAACAATCTTACGGCGGGATCGACGGCGACAGCGCCTCTTCAACGGAAGTCTATGCCATCCTTTCCAGTTTATCCGACCTTCCCCTGCGCCAGGACATCGCCGTCACCGGTTCGGTGAATCAAAATGGAGAAATTCAGCCGATCGGCGGAGTAAACCAAAAGATCGAAGGTTTCTTCGACGTCTGCCGCCGCCGGGGCTTAACTGGAAAACAAGGGGTGATGATTCCCCACCAGAACGTCGGAGACCTGATGCTGCGTAAGGATGCAGTCGCGGCTGTGGCAGCTGAAAAATTTCACATCTACCCGGTCCGGGCCATCGACCAGGGAATTGAAATATTAACCGGCGTTCCCGCGGGGGAGAAAAACCAGGAGGGGGCCTATCCGTCCGGAACAGTCAACTACTTAGTGGATCAAAAGCTCCTGGAGCTGGCCAAAAAAATGAAAGCCTTTGAAGCAGAGGAAGAGAAGAAGTAAAAGACGTTCACCGCAGAGCACGCCGAGAACACGGAGAAGTAAAAAAAGAAAAAGGAATACAAGATTCAAAATACAGAATTCGGAATAAGCGAGGGAAGAATGAGTGATAAAATGGAAGACCTGAAGGAAAAAACAAAGAAGACGGCGGAATTGTATTTCCAAGGATTAAAAGGGGAAGGGGCCTTCAATCTCTGGCGGTCTTTTGATAAAGAGCTGGCCAAGGATATTTCCCTCTTCTTCACGGGTAAGCTTTACGCCCGAGAGAAGATTCCCCACCGCACCCGCCAGCTGGCTGCGGTTGCGGCCTTGACCGTCTTAGAACGAACTGAGGAGTTGAAAGCGCACCTTCACGCCGCTCTGAATGTGGGATGCACTCGCCAGGAAATCACCGAGGTTATCTTTCAGATGGCTACCTACGGAGGTGTCCCCGTCGTCAACACCGGCCTGAAAGTTTTCCGGACGGTGCTTCAGGAGAAAGGCCTCTGGGAATCTCCTTCGCCACCTCAGTAAAGGTCTGGTCGAGAATTGCTACCAGTTGATCGATTTGCTCCTCAGTGATAATAAAGGGAGGAGCGAGCAGCAGGTGGTCTCCTTTGATCCCGTCCGCTCCCCCTCCGCCGGGATAAGTAATCAATCCTTTTTCAAAGGCCAGGTTAGCGACCTTGGCATTGAGCCTCAATTGGGGATCGTAAGGTTCCTTGGTCTTCTTGTTTTTGACCAATTCGATACCGGCAAAGAGGCCTTTTCCCCTAATGTCTCCGACAAAATCATGACGGTATAAAGACTGCAGGGTTCGCAGAAAATATTCTCCCATTTTAGCAGACCTGGAGATTAGATCGTGTTTCAGCAGGTGTTCGATGACTGCCAGGGCGATAGCACAGGATAATGGATTCTGGCTGTACGTATGTCCGTGGACGAAGGCGCCCGAGCCTTCTTGAATCGCCCGGTGGATTTCTTCCCGCACAATTACGGCAGCAATGGGGGTATAACCGCTGCTCAGCCCTTTGGCGGCCACGATCATGTCCGGTTTCACCCTCCAGTGGTCAAGGCCGAAATTCCTCCCTGTTCTACCCATGCCGGTCATTACTTCGTCGGAGATGAAAAGAACATCGTGGCGATCGCAAATTTCCCTGATCTTTTGGAAGTATCCACCGGGGGGAACCAGAACCCCTGCCGTAGCGCCGACAATCGGCTCGGCAATGAAGGCGGACACGGAATCCGGCCCTTCATAGAGAATGGTTTTTTCCAGATCCCCAGCGCATTCCCAAGCGCATTTTTCGGGGACAAGTCCCCAAGGGCACCGGTAACAGTATGCTGGCTGGATATGGGGGGTGGGCAGCATCAGCGGAAGATAAAGGCGCCTTCTTCCGGTATGACCGGAGAGGGACAAGGCGCCGAGGGTGTTCCCATGATAACTCGTCCAGCGGGAAATCACTTTATACTTTTCCGGCTTGCCTCTTTCCACCTGATATTGCCTCGCCATTTTGACTGCCGTTTCAATCGCCTCCGACCCGCCGGAAAGGAAATAGACTTTATCAAGCCCCTCCGGAGCAAGTTGGGCCAATTTCGCTGCCAACTCAAGAGTTGGCGGGCTGGTAAATTGGGAACTATGGGCAAAAGAAATTTTTTCGGCCTGCCGGAGCATGGCTTCGGTTATTTCTTTCACGCCATGCCCAATCCCCACCACCGCCGCTCCCCCTGAACCATCGATATACTTTTTCCCTTCGGTGTCGAAAATATAGATTCCTTCCCCCCGGGCCGCGGTGGGATAGAATTTTCGAAGATTCCGGTAAAATATATGGTCTGTTGACTTATTCATGGAAAGCCTCTCTCGGGAAAATTTGGGTATTGATTGAATCTAACCACAGATGAGCCAGGGCGGCATAGTACCTCTATCTTCGCCCCTTGCAAATTTGCCTGGAAACCATTATTCTCATACTCTCGATCTGATTCTATATTATTATTTCAGGCGGAGGTAGAGAAAAGCTGACCATGGTGAGCTAATAACAAGAAAAATAATAGGCCACCTTGAACATTTAGGAAATAGGAGGGGAGGAGTCATGAAAACCAAAATTGGATTTGTCGGCCTGGGAACGATGGGCAAATGGATGGCTTTCAACCTGATGAAAGCCGGGTTCCCACTGAAGTTCTTTGCCCGAAGAAAAGAGGTCGTGGAGCAAATGACCTCCCAGGGCGGCAAAGCGCTTCCTTCGCTGAAAGAGCTGGCCCAGGAGTCCACTTGGGTAATCTTCTGCCTCCCAGACACAGAGGCCGTGGAAGCGGTCCTGTTTGGAAAAGATGGGATTGTGGATGTTCTGAAACCCGGCCAGGTGGTCATCGATTGTGGAACAATCCATCCTCTCAGCTCGCGAAAAATAGCCGCATCTTTGCAGGGTAGGGGAATCCCTTTCTTGGACGCGCCTATCTCTGGCATGGAAGCCCGCGCCAAGGCTGGGACCCTGACCATCATGGTGGGAGGGGAGGAAAATGTTTTTCACCAAGTGCGTCCCGCCCTGGAAGCCATGGGCAACACGATCATTTATGCCGGTGCCTCGGGGAATGGGCAGATGATGAAGTTGATCAATCAAATCATGTTCAACATTCACTGTGCGACCATTGCCGAGCTTCTGCCGATGGCGATAAAAATGGGGCTTGATCCCGAACAGACCTGTACCGTTGCTCGCACGGGCACGGGGCAATGCTTTGCATTGGATAACTTCGCCCCCCTCATCTTGGAGGGGAACTTCGGGCCTGGTTATCCGTTAGCGGATGCCTACAAAGACATGGTGCATGCGGCGGAGATCAGCAGTGCTCATCGAATTCCCCTTCCGGTCACGGCCGCGGCTATGGTTACTTATCAAATGGCCCTGGATATGGGGCTCGGAAGGGAGAATAAAGGAGCGATGATTAAAGTGTGGGAAAAAATCCTGGGAGTGGAAGTTAGAAAAAAAAGGTGTAGGGTGTAGGGTATTGGGTGTTGGGGGGAGAGTACAAGGCAAAAGGCAAAATGAAAAAGGCAATAATTAATAGGTGCAAGGTGTAAGGCATAAAACAGGGATAGTTTAAAAAAAAATAAAGGAGGAGAATATGGAGGTTGCTGAAAAGTTTGCCAAGTTTGTGACCCACACGGAGTATCATGATGTGCATCCCAGTGTAATCGAATATGTGAAAAAGCTAACCCTGAAGCAGGTCATGGGCATGTTGGTAGGATCGGCCGCCCCCACCTCGAAGAAAGTAATCCGCTACGTGATGGAAAACTCCGGGAAGCCTGAAAGTGGAGTGTACGGTTGCGGATTCCGGGCCGACGTAGCCAACGCCGCTTTGGCCAATGGATTTTTCGGGCATGCTTCCGAGATGGAAGATGATCAATTTCCGGGCGGGGGGATCAGCGATGTAACCACATGGCCGGCCTTGCTCACCCTGGCGGACAAGGTTAAACTTTCCGGGAAAGAGATCATAGTGGCCTTGTATGTAGGGCAGGAGATGCAGAACCGCATTGCCATGTGGGCTTCGGTGGGAACGGACGGAATCGGAATCTGCAATCTTCCGTTTATCGGGATTTATGGAGCGACGGCCTGCTGCGCCAAAGCCCTGGAGTTATCGGAAGAGGAAACCAAAGCCTCTTTCGGCTTAGCCATGGTGCAGGGTTTAGGGTATATGCATACCTGGGGAACGGACGCCCACTTCTGGGAATCCGCCACCGTCTGTCGCAATGCGGTTATCAACGCCCAGCTGGCCAAGGACGGGGCGACGAGTAACCCGGTCATTGAAAAGTGTCTGGACATGCTTACCGGGGGGGACAAGAACATCGAGTTCGCTAAGATGACGCAGGGGTTGGGGCAGCCTCCTTTCTACACGAACAATACCTGGATTAAGAAATGGGGATTTTGTTTCTTCACCCACAATTTCGTGGATGTCTTGGATGATTTGATGAGAAAGAATAAGGTAAAATATGAAGAGGTAGAAGAAGTGACCGTGCATTTTGATGAGTTGCGCAACGTGATTGACCGACCGGAGCCGAAGAACGCCGAAGACAGCCGGTTCAGCATCCAGCAGATCCTGGCCTACCAGATGATTCATGGAGAGTGCGGGCTGGATACATGCACCGAAATATCCGTCCGAGAACTCCAGGTGATGGAGGCTCGCCAAAAGATTAAGGTGGTCTACCATCCTGAATATCCGAAGAGATATTTTTCCGGAGAAGGCCGATTGGATTTAAAACTAAAGAGCGGGAAAGTATTGACCGGAGCTATGGATCAACCCTATGGCGGGCCCAAATTCCCGCTGACCATGGATCAGGTGGTGGATATCTATCGCAAGTACTGCAAGGGGATCCTTTCCGAGAAGCATATCGAGCGGACCAAAAACGTCATCCTGAACATGGAAAATGAAGCAGATCTCAAAGAGTTATTCGACATTTGTACCTTCCGACATCTGATAAGGTAGATTTGCTCCGGAAGGAAAGGGGTATTCGCGGATGGGCATCACGAGATCGAAGGACAAAAGCTGATCACGGCCGCGGGGCCGGGTCCTGGACCAAAGCTTTCCATTCCGGGTGGGCTGCCCACAGCGGGATCCTCGCCGCCCAGCTGGCCCGGCAGGGATTCAATGCTCCTACGGATATTTTCGAAGGGCAGTACGGCTTTTTAGAATCGTATTCGCAAAACACCCGTCCCGAGCTCATCCTTAAAGACCTCGGAAAATTCTACCAGACCATTCGCACCGGCATCAAAATCCACACAGCCTGCCGGCACGAGCACCCGGCGCTGGATGCGGTTTTAGCCATTGTTCGTCAGAATGACCTGAAGCCGGAGGATATCCAGAGGGTTGACATCTATATGATCGGCAACGCCTTCCGGCTCGTAGTCGAACCGGAGAAAGAGAAAAGGGCCCCTCAGAACGTGGTCGAGGCAATGCACAGCATGTATTTTGGTGCGGCCATGACCATTCTGAAGAGGAGAGCGTTCATCGAAGAGCATACAGAGGCGTGGCTGCGCGCCCCGCAGCTCCGAGATCTCATTCCGAAGATCTACTGCCATCACGACCCGGAACTGGATGAACTCTTGCCGGAAAAATTTCCGGCTCGGGCCGTGATTCAGACGAAAAACGGCCAGAAGTTTGAAAAGCTGCTGGAACGGCCGCACGGGGATGGTCTCGACCCACTGCCGTGGGAAGAACTGCAGGAGAAGTATCAAACCCTGGCCGGCAGCATCTTTTCCAAGAAGAGGGTAGAGGAGATTGAGGAGCGGATCATGGGGTTAGAAAAGATCCGGGATTTTTGCGAAATTGCGGATCTTCTTGTCCAAGAAGGAGGAAAAGGTTCATGATGAGAAAAATGCGGCACATCGGGATCATTGTGGAGGATTTTGATCGAGCCGTTGAAAAGTTTAAGGCTTTCGGGCTCACCTGCAGCGAGGTCATGGAGAAAAAAGAAGACGGGATGAAGATCGCGTTTTTCCCCATCGGGGACACCCTGATCGAATTCCTGCACTTCAGCCCGGACAAGGGATGGGATCCTTTCCATAAAGTGGTGCGATCGCAAAAAGGGGTTATCAACCATCTCTGTTTTGAAGTGGATGACCTCGAGGCGAGTATCCGGGATTTCCAGAAAAACGGAGCCATGCTGGTCGAGGGCTCTCCCCGCCCCGGCGCCCACGGGCGGGTCGCCTTTTTCCATCCCGAGACCACCGACGGCATCCTGATCGAGCTTTGCCAAGTATGAGAAGCGGAGCAAGATGTTCGACGGGGAGCTCTTGCTCCCCGGGAGGGACTGACTCCAGCTGATGATACCCTGCCGTGGAGGGTGCTCCATGAACCCCTTCCCGACGGAGCCAGTAAAGGAGTGGTAGTGAACTTGGAGCCCATGCTCGATGAATATTATGCAGCGCGCGGCCGGGATCGCCAGACCGGCTACCCAAGCTCAAGGAAATTACAGGAACTGGGCCTGGAGCGATATTAGCCGGAGTCCAATTTTTTAGGGAAAGGAGGGATTCTCCTTCTGACTTCCTTTACTGGTTTTTTAGACCCAAGATCCGTCGTGCTTCTCCTGCGGAGGCTATCTGGAATCCGAGACGTTCGGCTATGTCCTTGGCCACCTCCACCATCTGAGCATTGCTTTTGGCCAGGACACCCCTCTTCAAGTAAAGGTTGTCTTCGAAACCCACGCGCACATTTCCTCCCAAAAGCAGGGCCATGGTGATCATGGGCAGCTGGGCGTTAGCCACTCCCAGGGTACTCCAAACCGCATCCGCGGGCAGTTTGCTTTTCATGAAAAGCAGATTTTCCGGTGTTCCCTCCATTCCCCATTTCACGCCCAGACACAATTGAAAATAAGGGGGGGAATCGATCAGCCCCCTTTTTACCAGATCAAGGGCCTGGTAGATGTGGCCCACATCAAATACTTCAATTTCCGGCTTGACCCCGTTTTCCCGCATGGCCCGGGTGGCTTCCTCGGCCCACTCCGGCGGATTGATAAAAACCCGGTCTTGAAAATTCATCGAACCCAGGTCGAAAGAGCAAAGGTCGGGCTGCAAAAAAATGGGCTGGAGGCGACGTTTGATGGCGTCCTTGCCTTCCATGAATAATCCGCTGGTGGTCAGGTTGACGATCATCTCGCATTTGCGCCGGATTCCCTCGAGGACTTCCTTGAATAAATCGATTTCGTAAGAAGGCTTCCCGCTCTTCGGGTCGCGCACGTGAACGTGGACAATGGCCGCGCCGGCCCGATAGCTTTCCACCGCGGCCTCGATAATCTCGGTGGGGGTGTAAGGGACGCCCGGGTTCATTTCTTTGGTCGGACGAGACCCGCTTACAGCAACCGAAATGAAGATTTTCTTTTCCATAATTATTTTCTCCCTTCTTTTGTAAAACCAATAGGGGCCAATGGCAACTGACCGCCCGGACCGGCGTATTACCTGGCATGAAAAATAAACGCGACCTTCCCGTGCTGGGCCTCCTTGGCCACCTTGAACCCTTCTTCGAATTTTTCCGGTGGTAACTGATGGGAGACCACTTGGGCGAGATTTACTTTCCCCGATTGGATCAATCCCAAAACCTGATACCAGGTTTCGTACATCTCTCTTCCGGTAATACCGAAAAGTTTGGCCTCCTTATACATGATGTTGGTGGGAATTTCCAGCTGGATAGGCTTGGCTGCCACCCCGATAATCACAAAAGTCCCGGCTTTACGTAGAATTCGCAAACCTTGATCATAAGCCTTCTGATTGCCCGAGACCTCCAGGACCATGTCTACACCGATCCCTCCGGTTTCTTCCAGGATGATCTTTTCCAGCGGGTCTTTGTCCGCATTAAAAATCTTGATCGCTCCAAAAGACTGGGCCATTTTCAGTCGGTTCTCGCTGATATCAATGGCATAAACCTTCGCCGCCCCGTAGGCTACGGCCGCCTGGACTCCGAATAACCCGATAGGCCCGCAGCCGAAAACAGCCAGGGTTTTCCCGGAAACAACACCTTTGGAAAGGCCATGGACGGCTACCCCGCATGGCTCCATACGGCTGCAGCTACGAAAGGAATCTGCGGGGGGATTTTCACTGCGCAAGGTTCCGGAACGGTGGTGTACTCGGAGAATATTCCCTGGCTGTGGACTCCGTAAACTTTCATTCCCGTGCAGATATGGCGCTGCCCAGTCAAACAGAAATAGCAGTTATCGCAGGGAATATGGGTCTCTCCGGCCACATGGTCACCTGGCTTGAGGTGGTGGACTGCCTTCCCCACTTCGACCACTTCTCCGGCAAATTCATGCCCCAATATTTGAGGAAGTCCCGGCACGACGGATTGAGCCCAGGAATCCCACTCGTAGATGTGGACGTCGGACCCGCAGATCGCTCCCACTTTTACCTTGATCAGAACGTCCTTCGGCCCAACCTTGGGCATATCCGTCTCTCTCCACGCTGCCCCTTGGACTGGTTTATCTTTGATGATGGCTTTCATTGCCGATCTCCTTCATTTAATGGATATTAAAACGGCCGCAATTCCCTTTTGCTAGCGGATACTATTCATTTTAGCAGTTGCAAGTCATTTTACATCTTGATGGTCCATTTTGGCAAATACAAAACATTGGAATCGCCGTTGCCGCCGTGATGGTTGTGCCAATGGTTGCGAAGGGGTGGACCCACTCGTTGTGCATAGCTATACAATCAGAATTGTCAAAAGCGGCTGGTAAAATGTTTACCCCGAAGAAGTATCGGCAGAATTAAAACAAGAAAATGATCAAATATTTCATCATCTCTATTATGAGGTCATTTTCTTTGGAAGGGTATAAGACTTGGCCTAATAGACAATGGGTGATGAAGTCATAGGTGAGGACTTCACCTACTGTTCACTTCCACATAGTTTGGAAAGTTGATGATTACTGATAGAAGACTTTATCTAATCTGACACTCTCCGCAGGGATAAATCTTGACTTTTACACTTTAACACAGGTTACCAAGGGAATGAATATATGGGTACAGAGTGTTCTTCGGGGGTTAGAGAAGGGGAGGGGCGCTTGCCGATTTCCTATAACAACGGAGATAACGGAGCTACGTCCCCGCTCCGTTGGTGGCGCTTTTTAAATACCTCTCTGCTCGATAGACCGATACTCGGCCTCGATCTCGGGCGTCACGGATGGTTGGACTTTCGCCATCGCGGAGCGAAACGACTCGCGCGTGATGTCCTGGGCCCTCATCAGTGCATCTCTGGCGGCCTCGTCCACTAGGAAGCGGATGTCACTGGCGGAATAGCCCTCAAGCGTTTTAGCCAGTGCATCAACATCCACATCGGCGCCGACTGGCCTTCCCTCCAGATGCAGCATGAGCATCTCCTTCCGCGCCTCGTCGTCTGGGGGCCCCACATAGATGAGCTTGTCGAGGCGTCCGGTTCGCCGTACAGCTGGATCGATCTTCTCTGGCTGGTTTGTCGCCGCAATCACAAAAATCTTCCTGTCGGAACAACCGTTCAGGTGAGCGAGAAACTCGTTGACCTCCTCTGCCTTGTATTGTTGGTGGCCCCCAAGTTCTCCGCGAGGAGGCACAAATGCTTCGAACTCATCGATGAACAAGACAGCTGGCGCCTGTTCTGCGGCGGTGTCGAACAGCTCCCGAATCCGCATGACGCTCTGATGAACGTATGGGCTAGCCAACTCCGAGGGAATTATCTCGACGAAGAAATGCCCAAGTTCCTCGGCGAGCTGTCGTGCGATATAAGTCTTGCCGCAGCCAGGCGGACCGTAAAGGAGAATGCCGTTGGGGATGGAGAGACCGTACCGCCGGTAGGGCTCAGGATTCCGTATAGGCGCGACGACTTCACGGCGAAGAAGCTCCTTGAGGGCATGCATTCCCGCAACCTTGTCGAGGCCGTGGGACCGCCCAGAGGGGAGTAGCGCTGAAGGCACCGCCGTGCCGTCGAATGAAGTCAACTTCCCCGTCCTCGCTCGCCCGAGAGCATCGTTCAGAGCGGACAGCGTCGAAATGCCGGTCTTCTGACCGACCGGCGCGAGACATCTCCCGACAACGCGCGAGAGCTCCTCGCCACCAAACTTCGACCAGCGGATAAGAGGCGGCACACTGCCTGCTGGCTGCTGAAGCGCAATTCCCGTGGCAAGCCGAAAGAAGGCGCTCGCGAGAAGACGAACCTGCTCCGTCTCCGCGGGCAGTGGTCCATCCAAGGGTAACAGCGTGCACATCGCCGACTCATTGGACGCTAGCCAGGCTAAAGAGGGATCCAAGTCTGGGTACATCTGCAGGGGAAGACCTCGGTCAACGAGATCAAGCATCGAGTGGAAAAGTCGCCTGAGGGCACCTTCCTTCGCGTCTTGAAAGCTCGCGCCCTCGAGGTAGCGGCCTCGCAGCTCCAGCACGGCGACTCTCGCGCAGGGAGGAGACTCCTCGGGACTAAACACTTGGCGTACAGAAAGAACTTCGGGTGGCTGGGCGGCCCACCACTCGACCAGTCGCTGCTCGTCCGGCCGCCGGCCGGAAGGCCGTCGGACGAGAAACAGGATGGAATCACAAGGGCTGGTCAGATCCAGGCGGTAGAGTTCACAGCGCTCATCCGAATGGAGCACCTTTACAATCGGAGGCAGGCCTACCAACGAATGGCCAGTCGGAAAAGTCGGCCTTTTCTTGATCATGGGGCCTAGAACCTCCGGAGACCCGAACGCACGGCGCGCTCACGAGTTGCCTCGGCACCGCCCTTGGGCTGAAGTTCCCAAAGGCCGCGCACCACTTTCCTCAGCCCCTCGCCGTCTCCGGTGGAGACTGCGGCTTGTCCCTCGGCAATGAGGCGTTGTGCTTCGGCACGGTCGACGAAGGGTGTGTCCGGCTGACGCAAAGAATCGAAGATCTCCCTCCAGAACCAGTCCTGATTGAAGAGTACGCGCCAACGTAGGTCGTCGATCTCTTTGCACACTCGCTGGACGCCCTTGTCGTCACCCTTGGAAGTGGCGCGCTCTAGTTCTCGGCGCAGCATCGCGAGCTGTTGCTTCTCGAGTGAAGAGCCAAATTGGCTAACAACCTTCACTGCGATTTCGACCACTTCCACGAACTGCGTATTGTTGGGCGGGGTGCGACGCCCAGCAGCACGGCGCTCGAGGCGGCCCAGTCGGCCGCGAACCGTCTTGGACTCCTCGACGACGCGCCTGGCGTCGTCGGGATCGGCCTTTCCGGGCGCATCGCTGGAAGCGGGTGCCTTGGCAGCAAGTTCGTCAAGCTCTCTTTGCAGCTCTTCGAGTTCAGTCTGCGTGGATGTGTCGGTTTCGTCAGAGAGCGCACGCTCAAGCTCTTCGAGTCGTTTGCGGTATTGCCGTGTTTCCGACACTACTTGACTCGAAAGGTTCGAGAAGTTCTGCTCTTCGCGCTGAGGGTCGTAGAGTCGGCCGCTGAAGTGCTGGTTGATGTGTGGTACGAAAGCCTCGACGTTGATATGCCGCGATGCATTGATCTGAATCGTCACCTCGATCTCTGCCCCTTCCGGCACGGACCGCTGGACGCCATCGTGACGAAGCAAAACGTTGCCTACCCATTCGTTCGCGTCCGGGTCGTCAAGGTACTCGCCCTCCCAGAGCTTGATTGCTAGGCCGGAATCCGGATTGTCCCGGACCAGAGCATGCGCCGCGCGGTACCTGACCGTCTCCTCCGCCGGCAAAGGTCTTCCCTTCGAGAAAACAGGATCCAGTGCGGGATGCCCCCCGGGCTTGAGGATTTCGACGGAGAGTGTGTGGGGGAGAGGTGGCGCTGACGGAACGAGTCCATGCCTCACGGTGAACTCGGGCGGGTCTGTCTCGAGTAGGTGCCCTTTTCCGTCACGGGCATAGACCCAGAAGGTCGTGATGTCGCCTTCCTTGAGAGACACGGGTGTCTCGAAGCACCCATCCCTTGGTTTCATCCATCCACTGGTCCAGAGTCCGCCCTCTGAGTCGATCTTAATTTCGACCTCGGAGGTAGCGTCCACGACACGCCCTGCCACTGTGCATTGCAGCTCGGCAGTGACTGGCTCATAGGATAGTTTCAGGTGGACGCCCCCGGGCGAGGTGGTCACGATCCTCTTTGTCCTCTCGAGAGCAGAGGCGTAGACTGCCGCGCCGCGTCCGACGACCGTCATCGGGTCCACCGAGAAGTCGACAGGGGCAACGAGTCGTTTGCTCAGCAACGCGCGCAAAAGAGGGGTTTGCGTCGGACCACCGACAAGCAGGATGCGGTCCAAGTCCGCTCCGGTGACCCGTGCACCCGCCAGCGCCTCTTGGGCAAGCACGCAGCACTTGTCGAGAAGGGGCTCAATGAGTGTATCGAACTGCCCACGTGTGAGCGATACCTCCAAGTCGATCGGCGTCCCGGAATCGTCTTCGCCCAGGTCAAACAGCGATATGACCACCTGGCTGTCCGTTGACAGGTCGATCTTGGCTTCCTCGGCTTTGATCCGCAGCCGGGGTAGCAGAGTGCTTCGCGCAGCGCTCGGTCCAGAAGCCCGGAGATCGTAAGTCGCCTCGAGAGCTGTCAGCAGAACGTGCTCGACGATTAAGCGGTCGATGTCCTTGCCCCCCAGCAGGTTATTCCCACGGTGTTCCAGGATGTTCAGCCGGCCATCTCGGGTGGAGACCACGGCGATGTCTAGTGTTCCCCCTCCCAGATCAAAAACCAGCCAACGCTGGTTGGCGCTTTCCGGGCGGACGCCATAGGCGATGGCGGCAGCGATGGGCTCCTGCAGTAGCGGTGCTTCCTCTAGCCCTGCAAGTTCCGCCGCTCGGGCAGTAGCCTCGCACTGAAGTGCCCCAAACGCTGCAGGGACAGTGATTACCGCGGTGGCCACATCCGCTGCAGTCTGCCTGCGCACGTCCTCGCGTAGTGATTTCAAGACTTCCGCCGACAGTTCCTCAGCAGAAAGCTCTCGCTGGGCTGCCGGAAAGCGCTTGCGATCCTTCTGTCCCATCCAGCGCTTGAACTCGACAGCCACGTTGTCGGGGTCCGTCAAGAGCGCTGCGTATCCCCGGCGACCGACGATCACCCGGCCCGTCTTCAGGATGTGCACCGCCGAAGGTGTGACATTCATCTGGTCGTTGTTCTGAAAGACTCTTACCGACCCCGCCTCCCAGTGCGCAATGCAGGAGTTCGTCGTTCCTAGATCGATTCCATAGTCAACAGTGTTGCTCATTCACCTACTCCAGATGATTCCTGCAGTCGTGCGGTAGAGCGCTTTACGATGATCTGCCTGGAACTTACCACCTGTCCGCGCCAAATGACTGTCGGCGCAATGGTCTCATCAATGATTGCGTCCCCGTCCAGCAGCGCTTGATCTTCTCGAACCTCGACGACCTCGGAAACCATTCCGGGGTCGTAGGTCCGTCCCACGAAGTCTACCACTTCGATACCCATATCCTCGAGTATCTCGGTGATACGACGGATCACGTGGCGAAGTACCGACCCTGCGTTGGCATCTCCCACCTGCTCCGCAAGGCGTCTGAGCCGCCAGCACTCCAAAGAGAGCGAACACGCCCTTTTAAGAGAGATGCGCAGTTCGGCGGGTATAGCGCTTGACTTCATTCACGGCTGCCTTTTTAGAAGAGCGTTGTACTGAGCCACAAGCACCTTATCCTTTTCCGCCAGCTCGTCGTAGAGCTGGAAGCCGCTGCTATTAGCGGCAATTAGCGCCTTATGCCTGTTCAGCAATACATTATGCGTATTCACCTTCTCGTTGTAATCGTCAATGTCGATCTGAAGCCCCGCGTCGTGCTGCCGCTTGAGTGACTTGAGTTCAGAGGCAATAGGTTTCAGGCGGGCATTTAGGGTATTAAGCTCGTCAATCACCGGTTGCAGGGTCGATTCCACCATCGACATACGCGAACGGCCAGCCTCAATTTGACCATTTAGGATAGATAGCTGAGCTTTACGAGGGTCGTAGGTTCTCTGCTTCTTGGACTGCGGCTCGGTCGTAACGCGTATGGGGTCTGTAGGCCTTTCAGATGAAGTCGAGGGAGCCCTTGGCGAATAGCTGTTCGGGCCATAGCTCGAGCTCGTAGAAGGTACGTTGGAGGAGCCCGAATTCTGGCTTGAGCTGATCACGCTGCTGAGGACAATGGCGACTATGGCCACTGCCGCTATGCCAATATGCCAGCGATCTACGCTGCGGATCGGCAGCTTCCCAAGGAATCGATACTGGTTACCCCCCATGTCGATCACGCGATAGCGCCCGACGGGGAGGATTGGGACAAACAGTGCCACGAAGTAACGCGTCGTTGCGTATGATTGAGTCTCTGGGTCGTAATCTGAGCTGCCGTACAGGGTGGACCCAAACCCATTGATTGTGCCTAGCGAAGGTGCGGAAGAGATGGGCTTGAGTTTACCGAATATGCGCTGTTTGCGGGCTGACTCCCGAACCTGCGTAAGCCCATGCTCAATCCTGATCGCGCCCAACGTATCCTGGGCCAGCTTGAGCGCCTTTTTATGCAGCTCCTCGGAAGCAATGAAATCGTCCGCCCAAGTGTAGTGGGTTGCGATCCCGCTCAGGCAGAGAGCGGCTTCTTCGCGTGACTGCTGGGCGGCCTCATGGGTGGGAGTTAGGAGTTGGATCACTCCGTCGAGTGCCGGTTCTACCTCGCCGCGGAAACGCCCAAGTGCTACGTCGCAGACCCCCCTATTGTGCTCTACCGCGTTCTGTTCGCGAACAATCCTGGAACCACATTCCTCGCGAATGGCGTGGCATAACGCTCGGAAGCGCTCAATGGCGGGAAAGGCGATATCTTCCTGAGCCGCCTGGGCCCACGGACCTGTGTTAACAAGTTGTTCAAGGGCGCCCATAATCAGGCGGATAGCTGGCGTGTCGTTCCGTGCAATAGCATCGCGACCGGCCAAGATAAGCGGTTCTGCTGCCAAGCGAACTACATCGCCGCGCAGGGCACTGACCTCTGATGGGAGCGCGGGGGGCTCAAAGCCACCCCGTTCTTCAAAGGCTGAGGCGAGAGCCCAGTAGCCGTCATCGGAAACGATGTCATGCCATGCTCGCAACGCCTGGACGAATACTGCGGCACCAGAATCGTCCAGACCGGCCTCGAACGCACAGAAAAGGCCATGAAGGGCTTCGTCATGGCATCGCGCAATTGAATCTAGCGGATCTGGGATAAACTTGGTAGCGAGGGGTGCCATGCCGGCGTTCTCTGGTTGGGGCGGCTGGTGGAACCAGAGGAGCCTGTCGCTGAGGCGCTGCGTGGGATTCGCTAGTCGGCCTACAGCTGTCCGAATATCCGCCTCAGTTCGAGGAACCTCACCCAAGAGTGGGATGTCGGCTTCATTCGTGCCCGCAAGACCAAGCGTGCTCGCACGTCTCATGCTAGCCGCGGCCTTGTGAATCTCGGACAGCGTGGCGTTGCCCGACAAGCGCAGGACCCGATAGGCGTTCGTTCTAAATCCGTCAGGCACGAACATGGCTTCTTCCTTTATATTTTGGGCACCTAACAGAAATTCGACTGGTCTTTATAAAACCTTTAGCAAACCTATTTTGAGTCTGCCTATGCCCACCGATTTCCTGCCAATTATTGCACGGATATTAATATTTTCATTTATTCAACCTGACTTCAGTGCTGGTATTTTTTTTCGTTATCAAGACTTGATAAAACCGATACAAAGCCGGATCCGTTGGTAAGACCATATACTTTTATCTGGAGGCAGTCAAGAGCAAAAGGTTCCTTCTTTTCAAGCATATTTCGCTGACTTTTGTTTGAAATGCTGCATTGAAGGGGAGAATTAAAAAATCCAGAGTACAGGAAGGAGTCCTCTCTTTTCCAGGAGAATTCCCCCTTCCGGCCGAGTTTAAATCTTCCAAAAACCTTCACACAAAGAAAGGTCTGAGGATTGATAATCACTGGGAGCTATATGTAACAAGAAAGGTGGGGCCATTTCTGACCCTGTCCCTGTCCCCTAATTGAAATTAGATTTCAAACTTGGCAAAAGATTCCTTAATTCAAAAGGACCAGTCCGGTCCAGATGACATTTTTGGAAGAGGAAAGATGAATGGATAACCCTGCATTTTTCACTGTTCTGATGACGTTAATTCCAACTGCCTCCATGGGGGGTCTTGCACGAAAGGGATGCCTGCATACCTCCAAAAACTTATCATCAATACATCTATCACAAAGAACGCAACTCCCTCCAATAAAGCCGGCGGCGAGGTATAATCCTTTTTTGAAGGCTGCCGCTTCAACGGCCTCCACAATTTGGAGAAGCTTAAGCCTGAAAGGACGGTGTAATTCCCTGTTATTTTTCAGGAGGGTAGGATCGATCCTTCCTTTGCTTTTATCCGTTGAATTAATATCTTTCGCCTTCACTTGAACCAGGAGACACCATTTATATCTTGACAGGATTCCCGCAAAAATTCCCACAGGCATGACATAGGGCGGACATGTGAGATAATGGCCATAGCCCGAGCACCTTGGCACTTCACATTTTAATCGGACTCTCTCATCGATTACAACCATTTCGGCAGAAATAATTCTTGCGGCCGTTGCCCCGTTTTCACGTGCGATATCGATAAGTTCATTAGAATGCTTTACATCGTCTGGTTTCATGGAATATTTCTTTCTTGAGTTTAGGAAATCCTTCTCATATCGGTATTTGCCGCCGCCCATACAAATTTTGAATAATTAGTAATATTAGGGCAACTGCCAAATTTACATTCAATAACAATAACCCTGCACTCAGGTTAGGTTTTTCCAGTGGACAACTTTTTCCAGACTCTCGCGGTTACTCCGGAATTGATTGATTATCGCCTGCTTATCTGGATAACCGATAGAAATGGCTACGAGAATTTTCTTTTCTACAGGGATGGGGACATACTTCCTGATGATATCCGGGTAGTGCACACCGGAATGCTGAATGCATGTGCCGAGACCCCTCGAAGTAGCGAGAAGACAGATATTTTGGGCGAAACAGCCGCAATCAAAAAGAGAATAATCTCCCAGGCTCGAATCGAGACAGAGAAAAATTACCTGAGGAGCGTCGAAAAATTTATGCATGGATAGGCTGAAGGCTTTCCTTTTTTCTTTATCCTGGCGTTCAATGCCCAATAGTCCAAAAAGCCCTTTGCCGTTCTCCCGCATCCGATTCATGTAGGAATCTTTCCATATTGCGGTGAGTTGGAAATCTGCGCGAGAGGGGGTTCCTTTTGTCCCTTCGGCCAACAATTCACGACTTAATTGCTGGATTGTTTCTCCCCCAACGACCCAGCACTCCCACGGCTGAGTGTTGATTGCCGAAGGAGCCCGAATAGCTGCCTGCAAAATTTCCTCAAGCATGACCTGGGAAAGGGGATCGGGTTTAAATTTGCGGATGCTTTTTCGATTCTCGATTGCTTCCAAGAGTTTCATTATGTAGCTCCCTGTCTCCCAAATGTTGGCCCGATACCCCCGGATGGGTTGAGATTTTTGAACGAGGAAAAATAAATGAATGGGATGATAACAGGGCTGAGAATGCTGTCAAGGAAAATCCTGGCATAATCCTAACCCTTCAGTCACGGGTGGGTGACCAAGGTCGGAGGAGGAAAGGTTGGGCTGAAGGGGTACTGGGAATCGGCGTCAAACTCAGACGAGCCTTCCTGCCCGATTCCCCTCATGAATCGCTTCCAGAATTCCCCGAGGGACAGAGCAATCCCCGATGCATTGGATCTCCAAGGCTGCAGATTTCAGGGAGTCCAACAGGGAATCATCTGCGGCGAAACCAGCCGCGAAAACGAGGGCGGCAAAACTCGCTTCGCTTTCCTGCCCCTTTAGGTCCCGCAGGATGGCCCGGCCCCCTTCAATCCTGACCACCTCCGTAGAGGTGTGGATGGCCGGCCGCAATTCCAGGAGCCGCTTTAGCAGCAGCTTGCGGGTTCGCGGTTCTACGTCCAAACCAAGTTCCGGCAGTTTTTCGACGAGGGTAACCTCCTTTCCCCTCATCGCCAGGAATTCAGCAGTCTCGCAGCCCACCATTCCTCCGCCCAGGACCAGAATCCGTCTTGCGCCCAGGTTCCCGGTGAGGGCCTCCTCGGCAGTGATGCAAAACTCTTTATCCATCCCGGGGATGGAGGGGCAGATGGCCTTTGCGCCCGTGGCCAGAACCAGCGCGTCCGGCTGCACGTCACGAAGGGTAGAAGCCTCTACTTCGTAGTTGAGAAAAACGGGTATCTTCTCTCTCCAGGTTCTCTGGATCAAAAACTCCATGAACTCGCTGATCTCCTCCCTATGCGGGGGAATCGCTGCTACCCTGAGCTTCCCTCCCAGGAAAGCGGTTTTTTCAAAGAGGAGCACCTCGTGTCCCCTCTGGTGCAGGGTATAGGCACACTCCATCCCGCCGGGACCCCCTCCGGCAACCAGCACCCGCTTTTTCTTACGCGCCGGAATGAGCGCCATTTTCCTTCTTCGGCCCACCTCAGGGTTGACGGTGCACTTCAGCGGCAACTCGAAGATGAGCCTTTTTCCGTGGCAGTAATTGCAGGCCAGGCACTTGCGAATTTCCGGCAGCCTTCCCTCCCAGGCTTTCCGGGGAAGCCAGGGGTCGGCAATCAGGGCCCGTCCCATGCCGACGAGGTCGGCTTTTCCTTCTTCCAGTATCGAGTTGGCCAGGACCGGATCATTGATTCTCCCGGCAACTAGGACGGGAATATGGATCAAAGGTTTGAGTTCCTGGGACAAATGCGCAAGGCATCCCCGGGGCAGAGCCATGGGCTGGATGCTCCACTCCCCGGTTTCCGGCCTCTTTCCGGCAGAGAGGGAGATAAGATCCACGCCCTCCCCCTCGAGGATACGGGCAATTTTTTTTGTGTCTTCCAGGCTGATCCCCCCGCGAACAAACTCGTCCGCGCTCAATCGGAAAGAGATCGGAAAATCTTCCCCCACGGCCTCCCGCACCTTCCGGTAAACCCGGATGGGGAAAGTCATCCTCTTTTCCCAACCGCCGCCGTAGGCATCGGTGCGCTCGTTGGTCAACCCGGAGAGGAATTGCGGAATCAAGTAGCCGTGAGCCCCGTGGATCTCTACCATTTCGAAGCCTGCACGCCGGGCCCTTTCCGCCGCCCGGCCGAAGGCCTCGATCATATTCTCGATGGCCTGGTCATTCAAAGTGTTCACCGACTTTTTATCGGCAGCCTGATAACCCGGGTGGGCAATCTGGATCCCGACCCGAGCGCCCCGGGCTTTGATTGTTTCAGCCAGGTAATTCAGCCCCGAGACATAGTCATCAGAGTAGATCACCAGCCGCGTCCCGCCAAATTCATCGGTGACATAAGCGGCCTGGACGATCACCAAGCCGGCTCCGCCCTTAGCCACCTCCTCGTAAAAGTCGATGAGCTGGAGAGTTACCTCTCCCGTGGCACTCTGCAGTTTGTTCCCCATCGGCAAGAGAGCGATCCGGTTCCTTACCTGCAGGCCTTTGATTGTGATGGGGGTAAAAAGTTTCCAATTCTCGTTCTTCATGCTTCGTGCCTCTCCAGGAAAATCTTTCAGAACCATCCCTTGCCGGACGCCCTGCGCCTGGAACACCCATACCTTCCCATGCGGAGGGAGAAGAGGAAGGGGCAGATTCAAAGAAGAATCCTTTCCCCCTCGACGATTTTCCTGCCGTCCACTTCCAAAACGGGGTTTTGCAGGACGGCGTCAATATGGACATCGCACTCCACCGTGCCTTTGGGATAAATCTGGTAGGTGTTCTGGCCGAAGGCGACATGCATGGTGCCATAGCGGCGTTTGTCGTTCAGCACGCGACCGGTATGCTTCAGGTGGTGGTTGGTCCCGACGGAAATTTCGGCCATATTGTCGGCATTCTTGACGTTCTCAATGATGGCCCGCAATTTCGCCGCTTCTTCACCCCCCTCGACCTTGACCACCCGGCCGTCCTTGACCGTCACGCGAACCGGGGTTTTCGGGCCTTCGGGCCTTTCGCAGATGTTCATGATGGTGCTGTCGAGGATGATCACCCCGTTGGTCGTCCCCTCCGCCGGTCCGGACCATGCTTCCCCGGCGGGGATGCATCCCGACTCTCCCATCTGGCGGCAGATCCCGGCGGCGACGCGGCAGGGGATATCCTCGATGGAGGCGGTAAAATCCGTCCCGGCCGGGGTGGTCACGTGGACTCGTTTTCCCTTGTTCATCACCTCCGCCACTTTGCTGGTCACCTCGTAAATCTTCTCGTAGTCGTGGTTGCGCAGGGCATCCAGGGCGTCGTCCATCCCGCCGCCGTGCCAACCTCCGATGATGAACATCCTGAGCTTCTTCTCCGATTTCAGCCTGGCCACCTCCGTGGCGTGGACCGAGTGGCCGGACGTGGGCGTCATGGGGATATACACGTCAGCCGCCTCCAGGGCCTTCAGGGCTACCTTGGATGGCAACTTCTCCAACTCCCTGAAGGAAGGAGGCGTCACGACAATCGTCGGCTCGGCGTTGAAGAAATAAGCCGCTGAGGCGAAGGCTTCCACCAGGCTGTCATCGGTTTCGGAGTCGGCTAAAATCAGGACCTGTTCTCCCTCTTTCAGCCCGACGTAATGTTTCATCACGTGGTGAGCCAGCAGGGTTTCCCGCCCGGCCATACTCATCTTTCCCATCGTTCTCTCCTTTTGTCGAATTTTGGATTCTAACCCAAAACATTGAGCCCATAGCCTGTTTCCATCCGGACGAACGCAGGGGTCCCCGAGGGATAGCGGAATTCCCTCGTCCGTGGCTAAGAGCGCTTTTATTGGCCGCTCCCCCCATATTAATCTTTGGGTTTTTTCAACCCCAGCTCGCTGAAATATTTTTCCGGAACATCTTGGGTCCTTTTGTAGCAGTACTGATAGCACGGATCCTGGGAATTTTTGGGGCGGTCATAGATCCAGGTCGGGTGCGGCGCTCCTTTTTCTACCCCCATGATGGAGTGCAAGGCGCAATGCCCGCAATAGTAGGAAACGTCCGTCTGATTCCAGGACTCGGGCAGTTTCTTCTGAAGCTTTCCTAGGTTCATGGGAGGCTGGTCGAGCCCCTGGCGCAGCATGCGGCCGCCCGTGTTGCAAGGATCGAGCTTGAGCACAAAACGATCCTCTTCCTCCGTCAGGGTCATCCGGGAGTGATGGGCCCGGTGGATCATGGTTTTGAAGCGGACGGCGTCTTCCGCGATCATCCCCAACATTCTCTCTGCAACCTGGGGCTGGCCAGCGTGACGGAAGCGCATGGCCTTCACCATCTCGTCATCCCCATAGCGTTTGCCGATGTAGGTCAAAAGCACCCAGACGAAATCCACCATCAGGTCATGGGCGTGCTTTGCCTCTTGCTCCATCACCTGGGCGCACTTCCGGGCCTCTTCGACATCCCCCTTGTCCAGGGCCCGGAGGACTTTGTCCAGGTTGGACATGCCCAGCTCTTTTAATTCTTCTTGATCCACGATGACCCCCTTTTAAATTAGATGGGACGCAAATTTTCGCAGGTTCACGCAGATAAATCCCTGAAGGGAGCAGAGTTTTGATGGAACTTTTTACTTTGCCATCCCAATTTTGATTTTTTACGAGACCATCAATTCTATTTCAGAAGCCGGACGAGATCCTCGACTGCGCCAATCTTCTCCAGCCCGAAGACTGCCTCTTGGATCTTTCTGACCTTTTCCTCCCCCACCACATCCCTGGCCAATTTGGAAAACTTGGTCAGAAGTTCTTCCTCGGTGAGGGGGTTGCGCGCATCTCCCTTGGGGAAATCAACCCGCCCGCTCACCTTGCGGCCATCCTGAAAAGTGACTTGTACGGAGGCCGGGCGCAGGGCGGGCCTCAACCTGTCCATTTCCGGGTCATGGATCACTTGCACCCTGCCGGCCAAGTCGTGGATCCGGGGGTCCCGCGTGGCTTTGCCCATCATCTGCTCCAGCCCTACCTCGCCGTATATCAAGGCTGCGGCCACGCCGTAGGGGAGGCTGAACTGGCAAAGGGTAGGGTCGCTCTCCGGGCTGGTCCGGGTCTGCCCGGGAACCTCGGCGGCGAAATCGTACGTCCGGACAACAACTTCCCGGATATCCTCAGGCTTCAGCCCGTACCGGCTTCTCAGGTCGATGGCCACTTCCACTGGGGCATGGATGACCCGGCAGAGGGCAAAAGGCTTGAAGTAAAGTTCGGCTATGGTGGAGAACGTCTCCAGCCCCTCCGTAATCTTTTCCCATTTCGGCTGGTCGCTGACGATCCGCAAAAATCCTTTGCCGATTTTGGGATCGCCCTCCAGCGGGGCGGCATTCAGCCCCCGGCTGGCTAGCAGGGCCGACTCGATCCCGGCCTTAGCTGCGGCTCCGCCATGGACCGGCTTGATCGTGTATCCGCCCCAGAGGTTGTCCCCTGTCGAAATCGGCAGGATAAACCCGGCGATGCCCAGAGCGTTGCAGGTCTGTTCCCTGTCCAACTTGAGGATTGCGGAGGCCGCCGCCGCCGCTCCCACGGCCCCCGCGGTCCCGGTGGGCTGGAACCCCCGGGAAAGGTGGGAAGGGAAGATTGCTTCCGAGACCCGGTTGCCCACCTCGTATCCGGCCGTGACCGCGGCGATCAAATCCCGCCCGGTGCTCTGCCGCCACTCCGCCGTCGCCAGGGAAGCGGAGATCGTGCCGCAGCAGGGGTGATACCCTCCCTTGGTGTAGCCGTCCTGGTATTCCAGGGTTTCCGAGAGGGAACCGTTAGCAAAGGCTGCGCTCCTGGCGGACGTTTTCAGACCGAACCCGAGAACGGTGGCCTGCTCTTGGTCCCCCAGCAGCTGGGTGTATCCCAGGATGGCCTGTCCAAAACGCGTCCGCGTGGCCCCCAGGATAATCCCCAGGTTGTCCAGGATGCACCACTTGATCTTGGACACCACCCCCTGGGGAATGTCTTCGTATCGCAAACCAGCGCAAAAATCGGCCAATTTTTTGGTATAAGCTTCCACTGCCCCTCACCCTCCGTCGCCCGCGAATACCCAGCAGGAACAAGGTTATGATCTATCCATCAAATCATAAATCCTGCTCGCGATCTCCTTGATCCTCATCCCCGGGGTAAAGACCTCGGCGACGCCAATTTGCTTCAGTTGCTCGCCGTCTTTGGGAGGGATGGGACCGCCCAGGATAACTTTTATGTCGTCGACTTTATTTTTCTGCAGCAGTTCCAGGACCCTGCCGGTCAGTTGCATGTGGGCGCCCGCGAGGATGCTCAAGCCGATCAGGTGCACATCCTCTTCGATCGCGGCTTGTACAATCTCCTCCGGCGTCCGCCGGATCCCGGTATAGATGACTTCCATCCCGGCCTCCCGCAAGGCGCGGGCGATGACTTTCGCCCCCCGGTCATGGCTGTCCAGGCCGGGTTTGGCGATGAGAATCCGGATCGGGGGGTTCATCATCATTTCTCTCCTTGCTAAGATCGGTGTTAAATCCTGTCGTCTACCGGGCCTACCCCTGCTGGTGTTCGCCGAAGACCTCTTTCAGGGTTCGAAAAATTTCCCCGATGGTGGCATAGCTTTTCACGGCCTCCTTGATGGGCCCCATCAGGTTGTTCTCGTTGCCTTCCGGTTTGGCCGCGGTCTCCCGGATGGCCGCCAGAGATGCGGCCAGTTTGGCGGAATCCCTCCGGCTTTTGAATTCCTTAAGCTTCCTGATTTGATCCTGCTGCAAGGCCGGGTCCAGCTGATAGTAAGCGTGTTCTTCATACTCCTCCAGCGGCTCGATATGCAGGTTCATGCCCAAAATGATCTTTCTCTTTTCTTCCAGGTCCATTTCGTAGGCAAAGGCGCTCTGGGCGATTTCATTCTGGACATAACCTTTCTTGATGGCGCTCACCATCCCCCCCAGGTCATCGATCTTGGCCAGGTACTGGTTGATTCTCTTCTCCACCTCGTCGGTCAGCCACTCCACGAAATAGGATCCGGCCAGGGGGTCTACAGTATGGGTTACCCCGGTCTCTTCGGCGATGATCTGCAGGGCCCGAAGGGAAATCAGGCTGGCCTTGGCGCTGGGGATGCCATAAGCTTCATCCATGGTCCGGGTGCCGACGCTCTGCGCCCCGGAAAGGACCCCGGCGAACCCCGCCAGGGTGCAGCGGACAATATTCGCTTCGGGGAGCGACCGCCTCAGGTTCAAGCCCACAGCTCCCTGGGAGGCATGGAACCGGAGGGCGCAGGCTTCTTCCTTTTCGGCCCCGAACTTCTCCTTCATGAGCCGGGCCCAGATCCGGCGCATCGCCCGGATTTTGGCGATCTCTTCGAAAAAGTCGCGGTGGTTGACGATGATCGTAAAAAAGAGAGGGCCCAGGTCGTCCGCCGGGATCCCCCGCTTCGCCGCGTTTTCCACGTAGGTAGCGGCGTTCGCCAGGGTAAAGGCCGCCTCCTGCACGGCATTGGCGCCGGCCTCGCGGATCTGGTAGGAGATGGGGTTGAAGGGGTGGAAATTGGGCAAGTTCTCTTGGCAGAAGACGATCGTATCAGAGTGCAGCCGCAGGGACGGGTCGATGGGGAAAATGTAGGTGTTCCGGGCGAAGAATTCCTTCAGGACGTCGTTCTGGAGGAATCCGGTAATCCTGGTCTTGTCTACGCCCTGCCTCTCGGCCACGACATCCAGCATGGCCAGGATTACGGCGGCGTTGGCGTTGGCCACGATGGTGATCCTCGTCTTGTTGAGATCGATGCCGTCGAGGATGGTCTCCATGTCCAGCAGGGAATTGATGGCCACCCCGCACTTGCCTACTTCGCCCTCCGCCCGGGGGTCGTCGGAGTCATATCCCAGCTGACAGGGAAGGTCGCAGGCCATGTACAGGCTGGTCATCCCCTGGGCCAGCAGGCGCCTGTACAGCTGATTGGTCTCGGCGGGGGTGGCGAACCCTGTAAATTGGGCCATCCGGTAGATCTGGCTCCGGTACATGTTGGGGTCGACGCCGCGGGTGAAGGGAAATTCACCGGGGAAGCCGAGAGAGGTTAAATAATTGCTCTCGGCTACGTCCAGGGGGGTGTACAGGGATTTCACGGGGATGCCGGAGTCCGTCTCGAACTTCTCTTTGCGCTCCCCCATCATTAGGAGCTGCTTCCGCAGATTCTCAACCTGCCACTTTTTCTCCTTCTTTTTTATCTCGCTGGCATTTTTCAGCGCCATCGCCCTCTCTCCGCGGGAATTTCGATAGGGATTCATTTTTTAGCAGTGTGAAGTATACTGGGATGGTGATTGTGTGTCAAGGGTATTGGGCACATGAAAATCGCCAACGAGCCTCTGCCTTTGGCAATCGCCTCGATCTAAATCCAGGCACATTATGGCTCTCATCGCTACTACGGAGTGATCCGCCCCTGTGCCCCGCTGCGGTACTCTCATCCTTGTGGGTCCTCCACTTGAATTTCTGCCTTAGCATAAGAAGGACAGGTTCCCATGGTTTATATCCCTACAACGATACATAATTAATTATATGGTTGACATCAATGCCTGACTATGCTACATGTTTTAGAAAAACATGGGGAGGTGTCAGGCCATGGTTCCAGAAAGCCGCGTGCAGGACGGGAGTTTTCCCATACCCAA
>JAHJQK010000099.1 GCA_018819135.1 Pseudomonadota bacterium
CCACAAAATTTCTAAAACGGAAAGGCCATAGTAAGATCCACCCTATCCCTTTACCTTAACTTTTTAAGTAATATTTTCAGCTCCGACCTTAGCTTTAAGGGAAGAGTACTCTTCCTTTATCCGCTCTTGAATCTTGGCGATAATCTCGGGGGTCAGATGGCGAAAACGTCCCTGTCCCTGCAGATAATCACTTACTGGCCTGAGTTCCGGAAAATCGATCGTGATCCTGTATCTCCCCCCTTCAACTTCGTAGAGGGGAAAGAAGCCGGTTTCCACAGCCAAACGTCCGTAGCGGATGGCTTGGTCGGGGGGAATTCTCCACCCTGTGGGGCAGACGGATAAGATATGAATATAAGAAGGCCCGACGGTTGCCTGGGCCTTCTTAACTTTCTCATAAAGATCATAAGGATAACTTGAGCAGGCCGTCGCCGCATAAGGGATGCCATGGGCTGCGGCAATGGCCGTCATGTTCTTTTTCCAGGTCATCTGTCCTTGGCTCATCCGGCCGGGAGGGGAGGTGGTGGTCATGGCCCCGAAAGGAGTGGAGCTGGAGCGCTGAATACCAGTGTTCATGTAAGCTTCATTGTCAAAGCAGAAATAGATCATGTCGTGGCCCCGCTCGAAGGCGCCGGAGAGGGCCTGGATGCCGATATCGGCAGTTCCTCCATCGCCAGCCATAGCCACGGCCTTGATCTGTTTCTTGGGGATTCGCCCTTTGCGCATCAAAACCTTGAGCCCTGACTCTAACCCCGAACCTACAGCGGCCGCATTTTCAAAGGCCACATGAATCCAGGGTACGGCCCAGGAAGTTGTCGGAAGGGGAGAAGAAAAAATTTCTATGCAGCCGGTGGCATTGGCGATGACCGTATCCGGCCCAAGGGCTTTTAAAACATATCGCACCGCCAGGGCCTCCGCGCACCCCTGGCAGGCCCGGTGTCCGGATACAAATAATTCTTCTTCCGGCCAGCGTTTGGCCCGGATATGCTTGAGATCCCGCACGGTATCAATAGGCTTGATTTTGGGGGTTCGTTCTTTTCCGCCGTTTTTTTCTTGTTCCATTTTTATCCTCGCTCGCGAACGCCGATCATATGAAATTCTTTTATTCTCTTTTTTCCCTGAGCCGTGGTGGTACGATCTACCATTTCGATAATCTGTTCCGGAGGAACATCGCGCCCCCCCAATCCGGCAATAAAACCCACCACCTTGGGACGTTTCGGATAAGTATAAAGCGCAGACCTAATTTCCGAAAAAACCGGGCCTCCCGGCCCTCCGGTGGATAAGGCCCGGTCGATAACGACTAAGGTTTTAACCCCTGAGATCATCTGCTTTAACTCCTCCAGAGGGAATGGCCGCCAAAGATGAAGTTTTAGCAGACCCACTCTTCTCCCCTTCTCACGCATCTGATCCACGGCTTCCATGGCCACTTCGCTCACTCCACCCGCCGCCAGGAGGGCGATTTCCGCCCCCTCCATGTGATATCCCTCGATGGGCTGATAGCGCCTCCCGGTCAGGGCTGCCCATTCGTCCCAGACTTCCAGAATCACCTGCTTGGCATTTCGTAAGGCGACCTCATGAGCCTTCCTGGTTTCCATATAAACCTCGGGCATGGCGAAAGCCCCCATGGTGATGGGCCGGTCAGGATGAATCGTATACAGAGGCTGGTAGGGGGGTAAAAATTTATCTACGGTTTCCTGATTAACCAATTCTAAGGACTCCACCACGTGGCTCAGGGTAAAACCATCCAGGTTGACTGCTACGGGCAAAAGGACCCGCCGGTCCTCAGCCATGCGGAAAGCACAGAAAGTCTGGTCAAAAGCTTGCTGGCCGTTTTCCACAAAAATTTGAATCCAGCCACAGTCCCGGGAGGCCATGATGTCGCCGTGATCGTTCCAGATGTTCAGGGGGGCGGAGAGGGCGCGGTTGACCACAGCCATAACGATGGGAAACCGCATCGCGGAAGCAATGAAAAGGAGCTCATGCATCAAAGCCAGGCCCTGGGCGCTGCTGGAGGTGAAAGTCCGAGCTCCTACGGCCGAGGTGCCGATGCAGACGGACATGGCCGAATGCTCGGACTCCACCGGGATAAATTCCGCATCCAGATGCCCGTCGGCAACCAGTTCAGACAAGTGTTCGACGATATGAGTTTGGGGAGTAATGGGGTAGGCGGCAATGCAGTCCACATTGGCCAATTTAATAGCCTCGCTGACCGCCACCGAGACTTCCATTCCTACTCTTTTATTAGTCACTTTTCTTCCTCCACCATGGTGATGCAACCGGTAAGGCATTCCCGGGCGCAGATCCCGCACCCTTTGCAATATTGCAGATCGGCAAAATAATACCCGTCTCCGTTGTGGTGAATTGCAGCTTCCGGGCAGTAGATCCAGCAAACTGCACATTTGATGCACTGGCTTTTATCCACCACGGGTCGCTGCGACTTCCAATCTCCCGTTTTGTATTCCCTGGCATTACCGGGCTCGGTAACTACCGCACCTACGGGAATTTCTTCCCAGGTATATTGTTCCATGGGTTTGGCCACGATTTTCCTCCGTTAACGAACTCAGGCCGGATTCTTCTTCCAAGGGAAGAATTGACCTGGGGGAAAAAATAAAATGCAAGTTATCCTGTCGGCTCCCCCCTGGTGGGACAGGGGGAGGAGAATAGCCCACTCCTTTTTAGGCGCTCATTACAGTTTCTTGGAACGCCCGGCGGAGGGCTCTTTCGTTCCTTTCTGCCCCCCGGCCAAAACGGGCTTTCAGCGGTGGAATCATTGAATCCAACTGGACAATACCTGTTCCTCGAACGAGGGCACCCAGCATCGTCGTGTTGGTAATTGGAAGGCCTAATTCTTCCCGCGCGATCAAGTCGGCATCGACCGTAGCCATCTTCATTTGGTAACCGAGCTCCGCTTTAAGCTGCTCGATCGACTTATTGGTATTGATAATCAGCAAGCCACCTGGCTTGAGCCCTTGAGAAGGATCTAAAATCTTTAATAAAGTCGAATCCAGAACCACCACTACATCTGGGTGATAGATCTTGGAGCGTAAACGAATGGGCTTTTCGTCAACTCGGGCAAAAGCCGCAACTGGGGCACCCCTCCGTTCTGGCCCGAAACTGGGAAATCCCTGGGCATATTTCTCTTCCTCAATGGCCGCCAGAGCGATTATCTCGGCCGAAGTAACGGCCCCTTGCCCTCCGCGTCCATGAAACCGAATTTCTATCATAATGCTATTTTCCCCTATTCCCGCTTATTCTTGCTACGATTAAAAATTATTCTTGACCATCAATGAATCTTTTTTTTCTTACCATATATATCCTATATATCCTAAAAGTGTCAACTTTTTTATGAATAATTTTTAGGGCAGCCCGGAAGCTAATCCCAACCGGGCGTCTCTACCATTTCCTTCAAGCTCTAATAAAAAATTGAGGCCGAAAGTTGCAAAAGTTTCAAGGGAGTGATAAAATCCTCTCGCTTGCAGGAAACAATTCAATTGGAGCAACTCGATAATAATCCCTATTTGTTAAGGGATCACCGGATTAAGTCCTTTGCGCTTTTATCCTTTTCGTATTCAGGGCTTTTATTCTTAGACCCCTTTGCCCCGACCAGCTGGGCCCAAGAGAAAAGAAACTGGCAATGCCGAATATAAAGATAAAAAATCTCTCCCAGATGAAAACGATCGTGAACCGTCTCAAAGCCAGGAGAAAGAAAATTGTGTTTACCAACGGCTGCTTTGACCTCCTGCATGTCGGTCACATCCGTTACTTGCAAAAGGCCAAAAGCCTCGGAGATATCCTGATCATCGGGCTAAATACCGATCGTTCAGTAAAAACGATTAAAGGGAAAAACCGACCGATCGTCCCGGAAAAAGAAAGGGCGGAAGTATTATCCGCTCTTGAATTTGTTGACTATGTGATCCTCTTCGATGATCTCGACCCTTTGCACCTGATTGAAGCCTTGAAACCGGATGTGTTAGTAAAAGGAGCCGATTGGTCCAAAGACCGAATTATCGGGCGAGAAATAGTGGAAAACCTGGGCGGTCGAGTCGTGCGCGTCCCAATGGTTGCGGGGGCATCGAGCACGGGATTGATCGAAAAGATCAAAAAGGTCTACGGGGGAGGGTGAAGAAATTCCTGGAGGGCCAGTCTCACCACCGTATCCGCCAGCACCTGGGCACCCGTGGCAGCGTCTTCGAAGCGGATGTCTTCATTAGGACAGTGGCTTTCCCCTCCCACGCAGGGGACAAAGATCATACCTGTTGGAATGTGCTGGGTAGGGAAGGTCATAGCATCATGGCCGGCTCCGCTCCACATCCGGTGAAAAGGGATTCCCCGCTGACGACATGAAAGTTCGATGGCCTCCATGATTCCCGGATCCATCTTTACTCCTCCCTTGGTAAGGATGGTTTCTATTTTAGCATTATCCGTGGAATGCACGATTTCATCGATCTTTTTTTTGACGGATGCCAGAGTTGCCTCTTTCATGGAGCGGAGATCAAGCGCCATTTCCACTTCGCCGGGAATAACGTTGATGACCCCAGGGTGGACACCGATTTCCCCGATCGTACCCACGATTTCGGGCCCGCCCGATCGGACTGCTTCGTTTACGGCGGTAATGATTTCAGCTGCCTTTACCAGGGCATCATCGCGAAGGTGCATGGGCGTTGTTCCGGCGTGCCCCGCCTTTCCTTCAACCTGGATGAGATACCGGCCAAGGTGAACGATCCCTTCTACGATTCCAATGGGAATATCCATCGATTCCAGCACAGGCCCTTGCTCGATGTGCACTTCCAGAAAAGCTCGAAATTCGGAGGGTGAACGGATTCCCTGATAAATTTTTTGGGGATCCTTACCCATCCGCTTTAAATCCTGTGCCAGGCTGCTCATTCCGGCCCCTCTGGATTTTTCCATTTCTCCTTCTTGCAAAAGATTAAACATCGCCCGGCTACCAAATGTCCCGGCAAAATGGCCCCCCTCCTCATCGGTAAAAACCAGCAGTTCCAAAGGGCAAGGGAGGGCAAACCCGCTTTCCCGAATCGCCCGCAGGGCCTCGAGACTGGTGCAAATTCCCAACGCTCCGTCAAATTTGCCCCCCTGCACAACCGTGTCGATGTGCGATCCCGTGGCGATACAGGGTCGGTCGGTTGGGCCAGCTGCCGGGTCTATTCTGCCAATGAGGTTGGCGGCGGCATCCTCATGCACTTTAAGTCCCGCCTCCCGCATTCGTTCCTTAAACCATTGCCGCGCCGCCAGGTCGGCATCGTTTAAGGCTGTCCGGGTAATCCCCCTGCCGGGATCTTCTCCGAATCGGGCCAGATCCAGAAGGTCCTGGCGTAAGCGGCTCTCTTGAATCTGAACGGTTGCCTTAGCCATCATTCCCCCATGGCGGCGATGAACTGCCCATCCCCTGGTTGGGCAGTTATTTTTTGGCCATCGTAAATGACCTTGCCTCTGAGAATCGTTCGCACTACTTTTCCTTGGACGGCGAATCCTTCGTAAGGCGTCCATTGCGCCGATGAGTGCATCTCACTCCCACGAATCGTCCAGGTTATATAGGGGTCAATAATGGCAAAATCAGCATCCGCTCCCAAAGCGATATGCCCTTTTCTCGGATATAGTTTGAAACGCCTGGCTGGCTGTTCGCATAGAAGCCGGGCCAGTTGCTCTGGAGAAAATCCCCGTTTGACAACCCCGGCATTGAATATTAAAGGCAAAAGGGTCTCAATCCCCGGAGCACCTGAAGCATTGGCAAATATGTCAGGATCCTGTTTTCTCTCTATCGGCCAGGGGGCGTGGTCGGAGGATATCATGTCAATATATCCGTCCCTTAACAGCTCCCACATCTCCTCCATGGCCTCCCGCGATCTAAGCGGTGGGTTAATCTTGGCCAAGGCCTTGAGCCGATCCATCTCTTCTTCGGCCAGAAGCAGATAATGCGGACAGGTTTCCGCGGTAACATCTACCCTTTCTTCCCGAAACTTTCGGAGCAAATGAATGGAACGCGGGTGGCTCATGTGATAAAGATGAAGGCGGACGCCCGTCCAACGGGCCAGTTCCAGAAGTTTCAAAACCGCCGTGGTCTCGCTGATAACCGGGCGGGTCTCGCCATGGGCCCTGGGGTAAACTTTTCCATCCTGGCGGTATTTGCGAATTAAATGCAAGATGACCTCGTCATTCTCCGCGTGGAATCCCACCGGAACTCGGCAAGCGGCGATGGCGGGCAGAATATCCCATAAAATTCCGTCGGCGATTCGGGGAAACCGTTCCGGGTCTGTCTCAAATAAGGAGAGCTTGAATCCGCATGCTCCCAATTTCACCAGGGGGAAAATAACATCCGGGGAGCCTTCTTTTTTTAAAGTGGCCAGTAGGGCGACATCTACCATGGCCTCGCGTTGGATCCGTTCAATCTTTTTCCGGAAAGCTTCTGGAGAGGTAGTTGGGGTACCGGCATCGTAGGGCATTTCGATGAAGGTTGTGACTCCTCCGGCGGCCGCAGCAGGAGTTGACCCAAGAAACCCTTCAACGCCGGGAATACTGAAGGAGTGAACATGAGCATCCACAATGCCGGGAAAAACAAGAAGTCCGCTGGCATCGATCGTCACTTTTGCTATCGGGTTTTCTTTCGGAGCATATAAACCTACAATCACCCCGTCTTTGACTCCCACGGCCGAGTCATCGGCAACCCCACCCTCAAGCACGAGATCCCCTTGAATCAAAAGATCAAGAGCGTTATCCATTTTAAACTCCACCGCCTTGTCCTCTGTGCTCTCCGCGTGCTCTGCGGTGAATGATTATAATCTAATGCAATGACTTCCCATATTTTGTCCGGTGTAATTCTTCCTGTTTTTGAAAAACCAGCTGCACATCGATATTACACACTTCACAGATCTTTTCCGTTATGGCATCAACTGCGGGAGGACAACCTGGAACAAATGGCAAACGGTCCTTCAGTCTTTGGGCACATTTTCCGATGGCCACTACCTTTTCACCCTCCCATTGCTCCGGTGCTTCTCCGATGATAACTGTAAGGCCCTTCAATTTTTCCACCTGCTTAGCTTCCCGGATGTAGATTAAGGGACTGATGATCTCTCCAGTGCATCCTGTACAGGCTTTCTCCGATTGAATGATCAGTCCCGGATAACGCTTACGCATGACTGCAAAGGCCGTATGGAATGGTCGGCGGACCTCAGAGATGGGGACCCCCGCCACTTCAATCCTCCCTGGATCACATTTTCCCAACCCTTTTTCTTGGCAATAAACAAGATGCATAATTTCTTTGGACTCCATCCCCATGATCTGAGCAAAAACACTATCCACGGCTATTGGATCTCTACCCGCTCCAACAAGGCCCATGGGAACGCAATCATCAGGGTACTCCCAAAGCCCTTCCATCCCCATCAGGCCATCCACGACAGCAAAATGAGGTCGTACGATCGAATTTAAATCGGCAATGGCCAATTCCAAACCCAGGCGGTGGGTCTTTTTCTTCTCGGCTCCCGGCATAACCCCTTTCATATTTTTCACACTCAAAGTGACCGCCGAGCGGATGTGGGTTTTCATCACCGGAACGCTGATGATCACGTCGCTTTCCAAGACCGTCTGGGCGATTTTTACGGATTTCATCACCAAGGGATTGGGGACTTCCACTTCCCGGTGGCGGTCTGTATTTAAATCAACCAGCGGCACCCCGAGCTTCGTAGCCACCTCCCTTGTTCCCGATTCTTCCAGGGCTTTCATTGTATCCTGAAGGTCGGGGAAATCGTACCCCACAGCGGATCCTTCCCCAATGATTACGCTCTTGGGCTTTTTTTCCAGAACCATTTTGGTGATGGCCTGAGTCACTCGCGCGTCCGTTATTTTGCCGCAACCGGATTTATCCCGGCTGGCAATATTAGGCTTGATTAAAACCTTGCTCTCTGAATTTACGATCCCATCCAATCCACCAGCCAAGGAAACAGCCTTCCGGACCGCAAGCACCACGTTTTCCCCGGCTTTGACAATGGAAACAATTGGCTTAGGCACTTAAATTCCCCCTTGAAGAGAAATTTCGCAATCCGCATCCCTTATTGCGGATGGGCATATATTAGCCCGGTTTCCTAGTATTTTCAATTTTTTCTTTAAACCTGGATGAAAAATTTCTTCTACAGGGTGGGGATCAAAGAAGAGCTATCGGGAACGTCTTAAATGAGTTGACATTCGATGGACTGCTCATGATTCTATACAAAGCGCCCTAAATTTTTGCGCGTATTTACAACAACCGCCTACGGTCTGTCATTCCGGGCTTGACAAGCCTGCCCCGTACTTGATACGGGGGAATCCAGTCTGTTTTCTGGATTCCCGCTTTCGCGGAATGACGTCTCTTGAAATTTAAATTTTCCTGGAGTTATTCTAATTCCTTCACTAACTCATGAAATATATACCCAGTCTCCCCGGAAGGAAGTTTTACATTGGCCCAGTTGCCGGATTGCCCGATTTTTTCAACCTTGGTTCCTTTTTTCAAAGTGGTAATGACTTTGCTCTTCAGGTCTGGTTCTGCCCTGACATTGGAATTTTTTAAAGTGATTACGTAAATTTCTGTAGGCGCTGGAGGGGGAGATGGTTTTACTTCTTCTTTTTTGGGTTCAGCAGGTGGCGCTGCGGGAGTTACTGGTGGTTGCGCTTCTTTGGGAACGGATACTGCAGGGGCTGCCGAAGGAGTAGGCGGCACCTCTGGTTTGGAAGGAGGAGGGGTTGCCGTTGGTTGCGCGGGAGGAGCTTCTATTTTGGCTTTTGTCCCCAACATACCACATCCGGTGATACTTAAAAGAAGCCCGAGAATAATTATCCCCGCAAACATGTTTTTATGATTTTCCATCAAAATGAACGCTTTCCCGATGCTGAAATTTTTAAACACAATTTCCTCCCTTATGGCATGAGAAAAATGTTGCTTGATTCCCGCATGAGAAATTTCTTCGTTGAAAATCTGAAAAGAGATGGGTCTTTTTGACGGAGAAAGTCACTGGTAAGAACGCTTTATGGATCCCATAGAGATCTGCAGAAACCATGGGTAAAACTCCTTCTTCAGCCTATGGGCAAAGCGGTTGACTAAAAAACATTGCTTGATCCTGAGGGAGTCTTTTTCTTTTTTTTTACATCCTGATTCTTTTGTCAATAATAATTTCATTCTGCCAGTGATTGTTTTAAATGTTCACCCTTCATTCTACCATCAGTAGATGATAAGCCTTCTTCCCGCTGCGCAGGAGAATGGCGCGGCCGGAAAGGACTTGGTTTACGTTCACTCGCGCCTCCACTTCCCTCCAAGCCACATTATTTACATATGCCCCTCCCTGGCTGATCAGATCCCGTGCCGCTCTTTTTGATTTGGCCAGTTTCGCCGCGAGGAAAATATCCACGAGGGGGACTCCCTCATTCAAATGTTTTTTGGATACCTTCGTAGTGGAAACCTCTGCCGCCAGAGCATCGAAAACTTCTGGGGAGACTTCCTGCACTTCGCTCCCGAAAAGAATTTCTGAAGCTCGGCGCACCGCGCGCGCTGCTTTTTCCCCATGAACCAATTTGGTAAACTCGAAGGCCAGGACTCGATGGGGTTCTCGCTTACCGGGGTCCTGCTGCTGGGCTTTTTCCAGTTCATCAATCCTTTTAAGTTCGAGGAAAGTGAACAGCTTGAGGAACTTTATTACATCCCGGTCATCGGTGTTGATCCAGTATTGATACATCCGGTAGGGGGAAGTCATCTGGGAATCAAGCCAGATCATATCGCTTCCTTCCGCCCCTTCCGTTTTCCCGATTTTAACTCCGGTGGCTGTAGTCAGAAGCGGAAAGGTAATTCCATGGGCGCTTCCGCCGCTCATGCGCCGGATCAAGTCGATTCCCGCAGTGATGTTGCCCCATTGATCCTTCCCCCCCGCCTGCACCAAACAGCCCTGATGTTCATAAAGATGGAAGAAGTCATAGGCCTGGAGCAGCATGTAGGTGAACTCCGTGAAAGAAATCCCTTGACCGCGCTCTTCCAGGCGCCAGCGGACGGACTCTTTGGCAACCATGGCATTGATCGAAAAATGCTTGCCTATATCCCGTAAAAAATCGACGAGCTTGAGGGGCAAAAGCCAATCGGCGTTATTGAGCATGAGGGCACCGTAGGATCCCTCGAAGCTGAAGAATTTAGACAATTGGACCTGAAGCCGCCGGGCATTTTCTTCCACGTCCTCCTTTGAAAGGAGCTGGCGTTCGGAGGTCTTGCCGCTGGGGTCGCCGATCATCCCCGTCCCACCGCCGATGAGAACGATCGGAATGTGCCCCATCCTTTGAAAGTGAGCCAACCCCATTACCGGTATCACATGCCCCAAGTGAAGGGACCTGGCCGTAGGGTCAAAGCCGACGTAGCATTTTAATGTTTTCTGCGCAGCAGTTTCCCTTAATCCCGTGTCGGTGATCTGTTCGATGAATCCTCTTTCCTCTAAAACATCTACGATGGTTTTAGGCAAAATAAACTCCTCATTAATTCGCTGGGCGCATAGCGCATAGCGCTAAGCGTGTTAACACCGTATTCCGCATTCCGAACTCCACATTCCGCATTAAGATGTTCTGTATCTTTCCCTTAAAACCGACTTTAATATTTTCCCGGTTCCACCTTTGGGGAATTCCGGCAAGATCCGGACTTCGCGCGGCGCCTTAAAGTGGGCCATGTTTGCCCGTCCATATTGAATAATTTCTTCGGGCGTAACCTGATACCCTTCCCGCAGCACTACCAAGGCCAGGGGAACCTCTCCCCACTTTTCATCATTCTTCCCAATCACGGCACACTCCAAAATGGCCGGATGTCCGTAGAGAACCTGTTCGATCGCCAGAGAAGAGATGTTTTCCCCGCCGCTGATGATGATATCTTTCTTACGGTCTTTGACAATTAATTGTCCATCCGGTTCCATCGCGCAGAGGTCGCCGGTATGGTACCATCCATCTTCTAATGTCTTGGCTGTCTCTTCCGGCTGGTTGTAATATCCTTTCATCACCATGTCGCCGCGGACCAAAAGTTCACCGACACTCTTTCCATCCCAGGGAAGATCCCTTCCCTCCGTGTCCACCAAACGAAACTCCACGCCTGGCAAAGGCCGACCCCACGTATCATGTCGCCGGTGCCGATACTCTTTTGGCTCCAAATCTTCCGACAGCTCCGGAAGCACAATCAAAGGGCAGGTCTCGGTCATTCCAAAACCCGTATGGGCGATGCAGCCAAACGCCTCTTCCACTCGGGCGGCCATTCCCCGGGGAGGCGGAGCTCCCCCGATCAGAATTTCTTTTACATTCGATAGATCAAAAGATTTAAAATTAGGAACGGCTAACAGGGCATTCGCCATGGTAGGAATTACATAAGACCGTGTAACTTTTTCTTTTTCCATTATCTCCAACGTTTTTATCGGGTCAAACTTTTTGACCATCACATGTTTTCCACCTTTGGCCAGAAGATAATGTGGCGTCCCCCACCCGTTTACGTGGAACAAAGGAATCAGATGAATCTGAATATCCGTCTCCCGCACTGTCATCATAGACATGGCACAAAGGGCGTGCAAATAAAGGTTCCGGTGGGTAAGCATCACCCCCTTGGGTTTCCCGGTTGTACCGCTGGTGTAAAATATCTCCGCCGTGTCATCTTCCTCGAATGGATAGTTGCCCAAAGCGTAGGATCGATGGTCCGAAGCTCCTTCCACCATTTCTTCATAACTTCCATTGATCCATTCCGGCATCCCTTTTTCTTCTTCCAGAATGATGTAATTCCGTACCGAGGGAACTTTCTCCCGAATCGACTCGATAACCGGAATAAAATCCTTATCCAGGAACAGCACCCGCGGTGTTGATTCGTTGATGATATACTCGAAATCTTTGGCTACCAGACGAATGTTCAGCGGCTCCAGTATGGCCCCTTTGATAATGGGGCCATAAAACAATTCCAGCAGGCGATGGCAATTGTAACCCAAATAGGCTACTCGATCTCCTTTTTGAACGCCGATCTGAGTTAAAGCATTGCTCATCTGGCGCACGCGCCGGCAAAATTCCCCGTACGTAAATCTTTTCCCTTCACATACTACCCCTTCTTTATTGGCAAATATTTTTTCCACATATTCAAAAAAGCGAACCGGGGTTAAAGGAATAACCATCCTCCAAACCTCCTCCGTTTTTAAAATTGCGGATTCCGGATTGCAGATTGCGGATTGTAAATCATTAGCCAATTATCCTCAAAATTAGGCGACAAATCAAGGGAATTTAGGATAACAATGCAGATCTCAAATTTATAATTTCTCCGTAACATTTTGGCTCTTTGAAAAGCCTCTTTGTCTGTCATTCCACACAGGCGGGAATCCAGATAGGTTTTTGAAAAAACTTGATTCCTGCTTTCACAGGAATGACTGGCCCGCTGCATGCTCTTTTTGTTCCATTTTTTCAAACGGCTAAAGTATTACAATTTTTCCTTTTACCTTCCGCATTCCGCAATCCGATATCCGCAATAGATAAAGGCTTTGTGATAATTTTAAAAATATGGCAGGAAAAAATAGCCCCGACGCTACCACCCTGGCAATTGCTCTCAAGATGAATCCTATCGTCTTCGGTTTGATCGTGTCGATCGTGGTGGGCGCCGTAATTTTATATCCGGTCCAAACCGCCACCAATATTTTAGCCTATGAGACAGGATTAATCGGAGGGAAGGATATTTTGAAAGTAGGGCTTGGGCTTCTCGTTCTAACATCCCTGGTAATCCTTTTTATTGCCCTACCCTGGTGGTCCTTACTCGGTGTTCCTTTAAAAATCGAATTATTTTAGCCATAGAGGAAAAAATAACATACAATAAGCGCCTAAAGGGAAGACGTACTTACCTCTTACACCTTACGCCAAACGTCTTACGTTTCAACTCCGCGTTTTCTGCGCCCTCTGTGGTGAAAGATTTAAGCTCCTTATGGGAATCATGTTGGAAAAAATAATTTCCGGTGGGCAGACGGGAGTGGACCGGGCCGCCCTGGATGTAGCTCTGGAATTAAGAATTCCCTGCGGGGGATGGTGCCCGAAAGGAAGAAGAGCTGAAGATGGGGTAATCCCCCCTCATTACCCTCTTGAAGAAACTTCCTCCATTGAGTATCCCTTACGAACGGAATTGAATGTCCAAGATGCAGATGGAACGCTCATCTTGACTTGGGGCTCACCTGTTGGAGGAACTCTCCTTACCCTGAAACTGGCCCGTAGACACCACAAGCCCCATATACTGGTTGACCTGGCCTACGAAAGAGATCCTTCAAAGGTACAGGAGTGGATCCGGAAAAATCATATCCGCATCTTGAATGTCGCCGGTCCCCGCGAGGGCGAGGCCCCCGGAATCTACGCACGCGCCACCTTCTTCCTCAAGGAAGTCTTAATAAAATGACATGTAAAAACCAGTAGTTCCCCTTATAGACCCTATCAAGCGTAATATTGCCAACTTCTTCAACAACCAATCATTTAATTTTTTAAAAAAATAAAATAATTAGTTGACAGAAATAATATAGAAGATTATATTATTCATGATATTTTATTCATGTATATATTGCCATTATAATAACTGGGATTAAAACCATCCAGAAGAAAATGAATTTTGAGGCTCATGTAAATAGGTTGCCATGCATCATCCGAGAAGAAGCGGGATCATATACTGCTTGGTCCTTATAACCAACCACTAACAGAAAGGAGGCTGCAAGGATAAATTCATAAAATTTTATCGAACTTTGGATCAATGAGGAAAAAAATCATTAACTATGTTTTTTAAAGATGGGGAAACAGAAAGGAGAACTAAAATGGAGGAATTACCGTTAGGAATTAAGATCATCGGTTTGGTTTCCTGTTTGGCAATGGTTTTTTTATTGGCGGCTCACGATAAAGTCCTAGGATGGCTGAGGCGTTCCCCAAAATCTCCCAAGGGCAAATAGAATAGGTGAAATCTTCACTCAAGATTTCACCAAACATTGTTGGTTGAGCCAAATGATTTACCGGCGTCTCAACTTCTTTTGCACGGATTTTACCTTGTCCCCCAGGGAAACCTTTTTATCCCGCCGGTCATCAATGTGAGTTATGGTGTAAACTCGTTTGATCCCCTTTTTAAAGGGGATTTCATGAAGCATTTTGGCCAGCGCCCAAAGCTCGCTTGTTTTTCCTTCCACAAGCGTTCCCATATCATGCAATTGATGGGGCAACTTTTGGGTCTTTAAATATTTATGAATCTCGGCCACATAAACACTGACGCTTGTTCCTTCGCTTACTCTGGGCATGACGACAATCTGCATGATAGCCATTCTTTTTTCCTCTCCTTTACACGATATAATGTAAGTGAGTTCAATTGAAGGAAAGTGGCTCAAAGGGTTAACAACAGGTCACCCCTTCCTTCTCTGAACCAGCGGAAGAATCCTTTTCCTCAATCACGCAACAGCAAGAATCTTTCTTCCGGCCTAGCGCTGTGTTGATTACGCCAGCTGCACACCCCACTCCGGATCTAACCGTAACAGCCCCGGTCGGACAATTGCGCGAACAGGCGCCGCATTCCATGCAGGCGTCGCGGTTTTGCACCCGGACCTTTCCGTTGTTCGGGATCAGGACTTCATGGGGGCATACCGTAAGGCACATTCCGCAACCCGTGCATCTTTCTTCTTGAAACCGCAAGGTAGTCACATTTTTCAGATAGACCATCCTCTTCATTTTTTAAACTCCTTCAATCTAATGGGACAATGGGACGCAGATTTGCGCTGACCAACTCAGATAATAGTGAAAATTTAAAATTAATTTATTTTTTCTTATATTTTTTGCCCTTTGCCTCTGGCCATTTTGGGAATCCCAAAAATCTGCGTTCATCTGCGTCCAAAATAATTTAAGATAAAAATAAGGTTCCGAACCAGAGAACAAAGCCAAAAAAAGCTGCGCCGATTTCCAAGGGAACAGCCCAGCGCATCTCTTTCTTCACACCGGATAGAGAAGTATAGGTGGAAGCGCCTGTGAAATTCATGGCCAAGTAAGCCGAGATTGCCGGGATTAGGAGAACCCAGGCCAATTTTTCAAACTGCCCTACTCTGGCTGCGCTCCCTGTATCCCAGAAATAAAGATAAAAAATAACTCCCGGAACGCTTAAGAAAAATCCCTTCAGCGCAAAGGCGCGGCCTGGCAGGAAGGGTAAAAGGAGCGGGGTAACAACCGCGCCGTGGAGAACTGCCAGGGAGAAAGCAATTACAGCAAAAAGGCCATGGTTCATGGCATTGGCCCAAAATTCTTCCGCACCTCCCAGGCCGCCAAGGATAAAAAGCGCAGGCAAAACAAAAACAGCTACCTTGAAAGTGGCCATCAGTTCAATGGGAATTAACACCGCTCTTTCCCGCAGAGGGAAACTCTTACTGCGCATCTCCGGTGTGGCCTGGAGGCCGCCATCAAGGAAAGCAGGTAGATCGACGGCGCGGATGGGTCCATAGATAACTCTAAAGCCAGAATTTTTTTTCACCAGATGGGCCGCAACCCCGGGGCCGGCCAGTTGGGGTAAAATCAACCCGCGGTGATTGACTACCCGTTCCAATCCGCTGGAGCGGATTCTGGCAACCAGCTCCTCAGTCCCGAAGGTTCCCTTCCCTGCGGCACACCAGACATTCACCCCCTTGGTGTCCAAAACCAGAATCCAGGCACTCCGGCCAAGGAGAGCCTGCCGCAGCCGGTCAAAGCTCATCTTGTAGTTGGCCGTTACCAATACCCGGGAAGAATGATCGGGCTGGCCCAAGGCATATAGGCCTGGCTCAACGGTGTAATGCATGCGTCTGATTCCCCAGCGGACCTTGTAACTTCCCCATCGATCCTCCCATTTCAATGCGGAAGAAACCTGGGGAACCGGGCCCACGGGCGTCTCTACCGAGCCCACGACAAAGGGCTGGTTCAGGCTGGGTAGGCTCAACTGAGCCGAGCGGCTTGAGGGTCAGCATCTTTCCTCTGCCGGAGCCATCGGCAGCAATTCATTTTTTTCGAAATTCTCCCTTTTCATAAATATTCCCTTGAAGGCGGACTTTAGCTTAACACCAGTCTTTTAAAAGGTTCGGCAAATTTTATCCCTTGAGAAGCTCCGGCATTCTCTGCCCGTTTGCGCAGCCATTCTTCCCATTTAGGCCATTGGCTCACCTGGCTCTGATGTTGTCCCAAGGCTTTCATTTTCTTATCCAAAGTTTTCTCAATGTCGACCCAGTAGTCTGGCTGTTCTGAAGCAAAGAGTAGGACTCTACGAACCCGGCACGGCTTCAGACCTTGTTTGATCTGGTCTGAAAAATAGAGTCGATCCCGGGCAGAAATCATCGCATCCAGCGCCAAAGTTCCACAAGCTCGGTGGTCGGGGTGTAATTGATAGCGCATCCAGGGATCGTGGGTCACCAGAACCTCTGGTTGATATTCCCGAATGATCCGGGTCAACATCCTGCGCTTTTCCATGGTCACTTCCAACTCCCCATCTCCGTTTTCCAAGAAGAGGACTTTCCCCACTCCCAGTGTTTCGGCCGCCCGAAGTTGCTCTTCCCGCCGCAGACTTACCAGCACCTCTCCGGTCATTGCCGGGTCTTGGGTCCCTTTATCACCTTTCGTCAAAACCACATAGGTTACTTTTATCCCTGTCTCGATCCAGAGAGCGATGGTCCCAGCGCACTGCACTTCGGCATCGTCGGGATGGGCAAAAATAATCATAGCCTTTTCAAAATGTAAATCTTTCACGAATCACTCCTCATTTTTAAAATTAGGTGATAGGCTATGAGCGATTAATACGAACGCATTAATTTTTTTACCACCATTTGCCTCCCCCTCAGCCCATCCCTCTCCCCCAACGGGGGAGAGGGGAAGGATGAGGGGGCCAATGTCAAAGGATTTATTACGTTTGTATTATATAGTTATGGGTTTTTACCTATTGCCTATAGCCTTTTACCTATTACCTATCGCCTGTTTTAATCACGGATTCATCAGGCGCTGGAAATATCCCTTGGCCCCGTAAAGGGCAGCTACGGGGTTATGTCCTAAGACCCGGTCTTTAGCTACTAAAACGGTGGTCAACGCTTTGGCGCTTTTTAGGAAAAGAGCATCATGCCCCACGCAGAGCCCCACGAGGATATTAAAATCAGTCCCGGCCTCATTCATGATTTCTGCCTGGGTGATAGGATTGCACATGGTCTCGTTCGTTCCCACTCTCACTTTTTCATCATCCCGGAGACCCAGGAATTCTTTGGGCACTCCGCCTACTTTACAGCAGACAGAAATGACCTCAAATCCGTGTTTTTCCAAGATGCGTACAAAGGTATTTCCTTCGGAAAACAGGCCGGCGCAAAAAGCCACACCCAATTTCCGAAAGTCCATCTTTTGGGCGAATTCAATGACTTCCTCCACGCGGGTTTTCGTCGGCCTCAGTACAAACGGCTTCTCCTTCCTGCGTACGTAGCATTCGGCCTCCTGCAGGGAGGCCGCTTTGGCAAAGCGCATGGTTTCCTGATTTTGGTATTTCTTCAAAGCCCTTTGCAGTTCTTTTTCTTTGGTTTTCGTTGGGCAAAATTGGGGGCCGGTTCCCTCCTTGGAGCGGCAAAGTTTTACTTCAACGTTGCACAAAGCGCATTCCGGCTTTATTTCCTTGCTCATGGATCTCTCTCCTTATTTTTTCTAATATTGCCAAAATCAAACCCCAGAGGACACTGAGAAGAAAACAACATAGTCTCTGGGCGCTTTGTAGTTTCATTTTTTCTTCTTTCCGTTACCCCCTGTCCTTGGCCAGATTTGCTCTGGGAACTTCTTCCTTTACCGCCAGCAAGGGGATAAACTTCTTCACTGCGGTAGAGATCGCCCGGCTCAAATCAGACTGGAAACTCTCTTTCCGGAGAAACCTTTCTTCAATCGGATGGGTGATGTAGGCCGTCTCTACCAGGACCGACGGGAATTCCGGGGCTTTGAGAACCGCGAAACCTGCTTGGCGAGGCTGGATAAATTGAATTTGATTGATGCGGCCCAGCTCGCTGAGCATCAAACCTCCCAAGTGGAGGCTCTCGTTGATGGTATGGGTCAGTGCTAAATCCAGCAAAATCGAATCCAGATCTTTTTTCGCCGGAGCCAGAAAGATTCCCCCCATCATGTCCGAAGCGTTCTCCTTCTGGGCCAGCAGTTGGGTGGCTTGATCGCTGGCCCCTTTAAGCGAAAGACAATAGACCGAAGTGCCGCGGGTACGACGCTTTAGACTTCCATTGGTGTGCAGGCTGATGAGGAGATTCGCGCCATACTCCCGGGCGATTTTAATCCGTTCATTCAAAGGAACGAAATAATCCCCCCGTCGGGTCAAAAAGGCCCTCACTTCTCCGCGCTGGTCAAAAGTCTTTTGTAATCTCCTGGCTAAAGCAAGAACCACGTCTTTTTCCTTGGTTCCCCGGGGGCCAATCGCTCCCGGGTCTTCGCCGCCATGCCCGGGGTCGAGAACGATAATCCTCTTCTTTTTGGCTTTCAACTCCTCGCTGACTTTTCGTTCTGTTTTTTCCTTTTCTTCCAAGTCCGGCCTGAAAACGTCAATGACCAGGCGGTGGGGTTTGTCCTGGTAAGGTTTCAGGCTAAAAACTTTCCATCGCGCCGGTTTGACCAAAAACAAGGTTACTTCTGCCTGGTCTTTTCCTTTAGGATTTAACACCATTCTCTGGATCACCTGGTCTTTGACGGGAATCTCCTGCTTCCCTTTCTGATGGTAAATCCCTTGCAGGTTAAGGATTAGGATCAGCGGATTGTCTGATGAAGGGATATGGTAAGTAGGTGGGCCATTTAAGTCGATGACCACTCGGGTATGATCGGGAGCCGACCAATGACGGACGTCCAACAACCAATAAGCCGCTATAGCTTCATTTGCTATTGTTACGCTCAGGGTCAAAAAGATGCTTAAAAAATATAGGAGGAGGTAACCCTTTTTTTTCATCCCACAACCTCAGAAGCGAAAACGAGCCTGATTCCTTCCTTTTCGATCTCTGATATCATCTCTTTAATGGCTTGGGCGGTCGATGGATGGGGATGACCGATGGCCACGGCCCTCCCCTCCTGCTTGGCTTTTCTCATGGCCAAACGAATGGCGTTCTTGATGGCCTCTATTTTTTTCTCCCGGTCGATGAACTGGTCATTGCGCCGGGAGGCAACGCCTGCGATTCGGGCCATCTCCGGACCCACCGTCTGAAAACTGGTGTTACTGTCGATAAAATAAAGCCCTTCCCTTTTCAAAACCTGCATCACTGCCCCCATCACCTGTGGGTCTTCGGTGGCTTTCGATCCCATGTGATTGTTGATTCCCCGCACGTGGGGAACCTGCTTCAGGGCATCTTCCAAAATCTTCTGTACCCGTTTCGCGTCCATCCCTGTCCGCACCGTGTCCTTTTCCAAAGAATACTGCCCTCCATTTTTAGGCTCCATGGGCAGATGGAGCATGACCTCAGAGCCATCTCGGTAAGCCAGGAGTGCGGCCTCCTGGGCATGTGGTGAATGGGGTAGAATGGCGTAAGTTATCCGCTTCCCCGTTCCCAGCATCTCCTTAAAATTTTCCATGTTGTAACCGCCGTCGTCTACGATCAAGGCCAGCTTTGGCAAGGCGCGAAGAGCGGCCTCCTCTTCTGCACCTTTATCCTTGGGGATGGAGATGCGCACCACCTGGCGACCAGGCTTTTTTCCTGGTGATGCTGTCTTAAGTATATAAAAAAAAGCAAGGGAAAGGGCAAGAAAGACCGGAATAAGAATGAAAGTTACTCTTCGACCGTTGTTTTTTTTGCGCTTCCCTTTTTTCTTCGACCGACCCATCTCAATACTATTTTACCCGACCCCTACCTTTTTCTCAATCAAATTGACCCCAATAGTAAAAGGGCGGCCATTTTTAGAAAGACCGCCCCCTTGATCAAAAAAAGTTTTCAGTCCGGAATTCGGAGTGAAAAAACTCTAAACTTATTTTTCCGAACTATTTTCCCTGCATTTCTAAAGGCCGAGCTCTTGCAATTTTTCTGGGAGGGGAATCCCCTCCTCGCTCCATCCCCTGAATTTGTAATAATCGCTGAGCATTTCCCCCAGTGGAGGAAGGCTGGGCGTTAGGCCTTCACCTTCGTGTTTAAGAGTGAGAAAACGAGCAGGGAGGGTATCGTCTTTGCGGCTGATGCCACAACGCACGTTGTAGAGCCGCTTAAGATTGAAGATCCTCTCCCCTGTCTTTAAAAACTTCGCCATGTCCATCGGAATTCCAGTAACCATGTTGTACCAGGAAAGGATCGGCGTAAGTTTGAGTCCTCCAAACATGGTAAACTTGCAGAGCTTCAGGGCATCGAACAGGCCCATTATGTTTTGGGTCTTGGCCGCCGCTTCCCCTTTGCCCTTAGCCTCGAGCCTGGGCAGAGTCTTTTCGATCCCAATTTCCGGCATGGTGAGAACACGTTCAAAGACATGACTGAACCCCAAATGACAGGCACCCCTGTTGATGGTAGCATAGCTCACCGCCCCGGCATTGTAGCATCTGGGATCATGGCCGGGGATTTCCAGTCCCTTTACATGGAGGGAGAATTCCACGGCGTTCCTGCCGATCTTTTCGGCAGCGATTCTCACTCCCTCACCCAAAAGATTACCCAAGCCTTCCCGCTTGCCGATTTTCTCCACCATCTTCACCAATACATCGCCTCGTCCCCAAAGGAGTTCCAGCTCTCCGGTATCCTTTTTGGTAATCAAACCTTTTTCGTACGCCTCCATGGCAAAGGCAATGGCCGCTCCGCAGGAGATGGTGTCGATTCCATAGCGATTGCATAGCTCGTTGGCCTTGGCGATTGCTTCCAAATCATCCACTAAGCAAAGACTGCCCAAGAGGGCGACGGTTTCGTATTCGGGCCCTCCGCCTTCCACTCCGGCGTACGGACCTTTGTCGATCTTCACCCTCCTTCCGCAGCCGATGACGCATCTTTCGCAGTGATAAATTCCTGTGAGAATCTTTTCGGTCATAGCGGGCCCGGCAATTTTCACCGCTCCCTGTTCCCAACGTCCCTGGAATTTCCAATTCTGCAGCGGGAGGCTCCCCAAGGCTTCAAACGTAGCCACCCCGCCGGCGGTTCCATTCTTGCGCATTCCCTCGGCATTCTTGGCCACCATGGGGCTGATTTCCTTCAGCGACGCTTTCAGGCCCTCAGGATCCGCTATCTCAATTTGCTGGTGGCCATGAACAGCGATGGCTTTGAGATTCTTGGACCCCATGACCGCGCCGGTTCCACCCCTGCCGGCCGCCCGTCCATCATTCCCGTCATTCATGATGCTGGCGAACTTGACCCCTTTTTCTCCGCCCTGTCCAATGGAGGCAACCACGGCTTCATTGTGAGTTTCTTTCCGGATCAGGGGATCCAGTTCATAAGTATCTTGGCCCCAGAGGTGGGAAGCATCCCGGATCTCGGCCTGCCCATCCGCGACCAAGATATAAACAGGTTTTGCGGATTTCCCCAAAATCACGATACCATCGAAACCCGCCCTTTTGAGGGATGGCCCCCACGTTCCTCCGGAATCTGATTCCGCAAAAATTCCGGTCAGAGGAGACTTGGTGACCACGGCGTGCCGGCCGGAGGTGATTACCGGCGTGGCGGCAAAAGGTCCGGTCATGAAGATAAGTCGATTCTCCGGCCCGAGGGGGTCGGTCTCAGGTCCCGTTTCATCATTTAAAATCTTAGCGGCCAGTCCACTCCCGCCGATAAATTTTTGGGCCAGGGTTTCATCCAGTGTTTCTGTCTTTACTCGCCCTTGGCTCAGGTCAACCCGCAGAATTTTTCCTGCATACCCTTTCATTATGCCGCTCCTCCTTTCTGTTCTTTAAAACAGCCCAAAGCTTTGGGAGTTGCATCGTTTAGGAACTCTTTTAGCAGTTTACTGAAAAATTTAAAAAGGTAAAGAGAATTTTATAGTAAAAGGATGTTGGAGACTACCCCTGCAGAAAGTCCAGGATCAGCCTTGCCATCTCCTCTGCCTCGACCTCCACCACGGTACCGCCTGCGCTGTGCTCTACTGTGGCCAGCCGGCTGCCGGGTACCAGCTTCACCAGCCTCTCGCCCTGGCGGCCTAAGTGCTCCTCTTGAGGTGTGGCCACCTCTATGATGAGGGTTCTGGCCTTGATCCGGCGCATCCTGGCTCCCAGGTCGAAGGCGAAGATCGCCCTGTATACCTCCGCCACATCCCTGATCTGTAGCTGCTCTATGACGCGCTCCCTTCGCTGCTGGAAGAGTTCCGGCGTAAGCTTCTCCCGAGCGAAGTTGGTGGTCTCCCACCACATGTTCGCCACATGACCAAACTCTGCCGCCCACTGCTTCACCAAGTGTGAGCCGTCTGGCTCGGATTCGAACTTGCGAATGGAGGGCCCCACTTGGGCCTTCAGGGCGGCATTGAGGGCCTCGTGCTCAGCCATGATGCTGTGGGTATGGCCACAGAGTATCAGGCGGTCTACCCGAGAGGGCCACGCAGCTGCCATTTCTGTGGCGATCTTGTTGCCCGTATGGAAACCGAAAATATGGGCCTTTTTTATCCTTAGGAAGTCCATGAAGTGGACCATGCTGCGGGCCAAGTCCGCTACCTCAACGTTGGGAGGAAGGGGGTCAGAGTTGCCGGAGCCAAGATTGTCTGGGGCAAAGGTCCTGTACCTTTTTGCCAGGAGAGGCATCAGCTTCCAATACTGGCGGGATGATCCCGTCTTATGAAGAAGAAACAAGGGCTCCCCTTCTCCAGCGGTCATGTAGTGGATCTGCCCTTGGGGTGTGTCGGCGTAGCCGCGTTTCATCTGGCACCTCCATATAGCCTGAAAGTTGTTTTATTCAGGTTCGTTACTTGGAAAACTTTCATTCACCGATGATCTTCATCAGCACTCGCTTGCGGCGTCCTCCGTCAAATTCCCCATAAAAAATCTGCTCCCAGGGACCGAAATCCAGTTTCCCTTCCGTCACCGCGACCACAACTTCCCTTCCCATAATCTGCCTTTTCAGATGGGCGTCTCCGTTATCCTCCCCGGTTCGGTTGTGCAGATATTGCGAGACCGGCTCATGGGGAGCCAATTTTTCGAGCCATCTCTCGTAATCCTGGTGGAGGCCGGATTCATTATCATTGATAAAAACCGACGCCGTGATATGCATGGCATTCGCCAGGATCAGCCCTTCTTTTATCCCGCTTTCTTGCAAACACGCTTCAACCTGGGGGGTTATATTTACAAAAGCCCTTCTCCCGGCAATGTTGAACCACAGTTCTTTGCGATAACTTTTCATCCTCCCTCCTAATCCAATGGCCTCTGCTCGAAGCCGATGTTCGAAAATTAGCTGAGATCCCGAGTATACATTAAAATACATACTTTTGACCCGTGTTTCCACAAAAACTATTCTTTGTGCTTTTCTTTGATTAAGCATGCAAGCGGAGCCGAATATGATGCCCAAATCTGGGCGACTGCCCGCCTAAACCAGGTGCCTGTCGTATTCAGCGAAGATTTCCGAGATGGGACTACCTTGGAAGGTGTTCATTTCGTAAATCCTTTCACGCGCGAATTTCTGATCGAAAAATGGCTTTAATCTTCTCCGCCCCGGGACGTACGTGCAGAACGTGCATTGGAATCGTTTAGCACATTCTGCAAGAACCCCAAAACGGAATCAACGGAGCTACGTCCCCAAAACACGTCCCCAAAACAAAACGGGAGATTCGCAATTCCGAGCGAATGGAAGGTGTAGAACGCATCTGGCTGCCGGGTGAGATGGAGTTTCACAAAATCCGTGAACGCTCGGAGCGCGGCATCCCCCTTGCCCCTGCGGTTGTCCAGCACCTTCGCCAACTGGCATCCGAGTTAAATCTTCAGGATCGGCTGGAATGATCCCGCAGGAGAATCCTCCATTCACCTTCTTTGGGGTTTCACCACCTTTCTCATCCATCGCAGAAAAAGAAGAATAAATCGGTCATCCTAACTCAAATCGAATTCCTGGTCCACCTTTTGCCCGGAGTTACAGGTTCCCTTAAAGTAAAGCGGGTAGAACCCTTGGACTGGCTATTTTCTTTTCGCCGTAAAAGCTGAATCGTCTCCGAGGTGGAAATAGATCCTTCCCGTCATATTTGTGCCTTCGACCTGGGCCCATCCTCTACCATAGACGGGGTCCCCCTCATCTGCACCCTCAAATGAGAATTCGAGTCGCTCAACTCCCTTAACTAACTCAACTTTGTAGTCTACGCCCGCCTCCACGGCGCCGAATTGAAACGAACCCGTCCCGTTGCTTTTGATCATAAAGTGCCCTTGAGCAACGAGATCAATGTATTCCTTGTCCCATAGCTCCATTTCTTTAATCCACCATTTGCCGATGTACTTCTTTTTCATTTTCATTCCTATTTTGCCTTGTTATATAGGTGCGAACACTTCCCCATCCCATGTTTTTGGCCGCAGGTGCATGCGGATGCGGCGTCGCCCTGCATTTCCATTTTCACTACTTTATGCGCTGCAAAACGGTTTGTAACCGACGGAGTGCGTTTTGTGCTAATCGCGTCAACTGCCAAAGGTCTTCTCCTCCATCCGTTTCAGCGCCGCCTCGGCAACCTTCGCACTAGCCCGAAGTAACGTAAGCGCTGCCCCTTGAACTACCGGGCCTCCGCGCATTCGTTCACTCGCCTTGGCAATCTCCTCGACTATTGCCAGCCACTCTTGGCTCGATTTTCCCGGGCTCTCAACTCTTGCTTTTACATCAGCCTCTGGTCCAAGTGTTGCAATGATACGAGCGTTCTGTTTGGCCACCATATATGTTTCCTGCAAATCAGAGCGGATACCGCTACCAAAGGATACGTTATAGATCTTCAGCAGCCCATCATAAACGATCTGCCCCTTGAACGGTAACAACACCGCCTCGACCATAATGGGTAAGGGCCGAGCATCGAAGATATCCGCCAGGTTGTCCTGTATCCCTAAGACAGCATAGACCTGCGATTGCTTGCCTATAAAAATGGTGTTCTTCTTTAAAAAGCGGAAAATATGGAAAGTGTCAGCAATAAACCGCTGCCACTTGCAAACTATTTCTTGTTCCCAGGCTGATAAATGGTCCGGGTTCAATTCAAGATACGCATTTATCAATTTCGAATTTTGCCATAAGGCATCGCGCACCTTGGCTTTCCCCGGCGTAGACAAAGCAGCATATTCTTTAACGGATTGGACATCAGGCCAGATTCGGAGCTGCTGATTGACGAAAAATTGCAGTCCCCACATTAGCTTAAAGAATAAATCGGCATCTTCCCGTATTAATTTCATTAAAACCTCTCAAAGTTTATAAATCCCATTTCCTCCAATTACTTTCCAGCCAATCGCTCTTATTCCTAATTTTTCTTTCGTATTCCTTACAAAAGCTTCACTCCCAACAGCAATGCTTTCCATCCATCCCTTTTATGACATCGATGGGTGATATGCCAAATACAACTTTGAACCAATGCCTGTTGGCTCGCGGTATCCCTTTATCCCTTAGAAATGAAATTTCACAACCAAAATTGCAGTCTACCCTCAAAAACATTCCAATCTTTATTAGTCCAGCGAAAAATAGGTGGTTCTTGCAAACCGTGCTTTTCAAAGGAAAACTTTAAATCTTTGCAAGGGATTTTGGGATCAATGTCTCTCTTGGCCGCATGCCGGAGAAACTTCGATCATCGGAAATTTGAAACGAAAGCAATTGAGAAACAACCTCATCACATCGGAGTCATTGTAAAACGGGTCATGGCCGGAAAGGATTTTGGATCTCAATTGAGTTGTATCGTTGCCCTTCATTCAGGTCCTCACTGAGGATCTTCGAGCAACCAGCTCGCTCTGCCGCGGCAACGATCAGCGCATCCCAATAGTAAATCCGGTGTTGACGATGGAGATCGATGGCCTGATAAACCAGCAATCGATCGATCTCTACTATCTCCAAATTGCCGAATAGTTGAATGCATTTTTGCGCTTCTTCGGGAAGGATGGGGTTCTTGATGCGTTGGGTCACCACAACATAGAATTCGCTCAGAACCTGTGCCGAAAGGGTGCCTTTCCCCGTCCGAATCGATTCTTTGATCCAATCCTGGGCGATGCTTTGCTTGCGGGGGTCGTGGGAATCGTAAGCGTAGACGAGAAGGTTCGTATCCAGTAACCATTTATCGCTCATGGAGCTGGTCCCGCGTCCACTTCCTTTTGCCCATATCCCGGCTGAGACTCTTGAAACAGGCCTGTAATTCTCTCACCGTGCGCTCTCTCACGGGCAGGTCGCCTTCCGCTATCGATTTTAGGTATTCCCTGACCATCTCCGTTAAAGTGGTGTTTTTATCGACCGCGACCTTCCGGACCTTTTTGATCGTTTCCTCGTCGACGTTAAGAGTAATATTGGGCATAGTTGGGTTTCCTCCGCCCTTATTAAGTTTCACCCTTATTATTTCAATTTTGGACAAGGAAATCAACTATTTTCTATCAGCCTTTTCGGCCTATTCTCCGTTTGTCCTCCGTCGGCTATTCATGCTCGTGGCAGATCGCGCCGCGCGGAAGATGTGCGGAAGGAACTTTCATTCGCCGATGATCTTCACTAACACTCGCTTGCGGCGTCCTCCGTCAAATTCGCCATAAAAAATCTGCTCCCAGGGACCGAAATCCAGTTTCCCTCCCGTCACCGCGACCACAACTTCCCTTCCCATAATCTGCCTTTTCAGATGGGCATCTCCGTTGTCCTCCCCGGTTCGGTTGTGCAGATATTGCGAGACCGGCTCATGGGGAGCCAATTTTTCGAGCCATCTCTCGTAATCCTGGTGGAGGCCGGATTCATTATCATTGATAAAAACGGAGGCCGTGATATGCATGGCATTCGCCAGGACCAGCCCTTCTTTTATCCCGCTTTCCTGCAAACACGCTTCAACCTGGGGCGTTATATTTACAAATGCCCTCCGCCCCGCAATGTTGAACCACAGTTCCTTGCGATAACTTTTCATCCTCCCTCCCAATCAAAAGGCATCTGCTTGAAGCCGATCTTCGAAAATCAGCCAAGATCCCACGTATACATTAAGATACATATTTTTCAGTCGTGTTTCCACAAAAACTATTCTTTGTGCTTTTTTTGATAAGGAATGCAATGGGTGGCCGAAGCGGAACCGAAGGTCAGCCCAAATTAACATTGGGGTTCTGGGAGCATTCCTTTTTTCTAAGCTCTAAAGGGATTTAGTTGGTTTGCGGATAGGCCAAAAGTTGCGGAATCAACGGAGCTACGTCCCCAAAAACGTTGATAAAGGAAACCTCTACTATGTCCAGGACACCACCAAGGCAAAGGCCCAGCCCTCCCGCTTCTTCTGCGGCGGCACGGGCTGTGAGGATCGCATCCAACAATTTTCCCTCTGCTTCTTTTTGGTTCATGTCGGTTCTCCTTTACTCCAAATGCTTAATCCGGTCGATTCGAAAAACCCTCATATCTTTTTCCTTCAGACAAAAGGCATCCATATAAATATTCTTCCCTCTGCGAAACAAGCGCTTTGGGATGACTCGCCGAAAGGTCATTTCTTTATCCCCTCCAGCATACTTGATATAGATCGATTTCCCGCTCTTGATAATCGCTTCAATCTCCGCCACCCTCTTGACCCTGTAGTCCTGTGGGCGCATCGGATCATCCGGTTCCTTCAACCACCTTATTACCTGTTTGTCCCGCTCGGTTAATTTTCTTCTCCCGAACAAGAACTGAATCAGGTTATAAGGTAAAACAATGAACCACGGCAAAGGGAAATACATTTATCCTCCTCAATCCTCCCTTTTTCCAATTACCTTCTCTAATCGTTCCCCTACCTCATTGATTCGTGCCAGGGCGAACAGAACTTGGTAATATTCGTCAACCAGAACAGCGGGCCTTGTCCGTTCCATCGCTTCCTTAATGCAAGCCAGCGTCTGGGCAACTGCACCTAAGTTATTTATCGTCATTTCACGTTTTCTCTGCAAATTTTATCCATTCTAATCCTCCTGGTAAAGCCGGTTGACCGCCTTTTTCACTTCGCTCTGGTCAAGATGCGTATATCTAAAGGTCGTCTGGACATTGGGGTGTCCAAGGCATTCTTGAACCAGCCGGAGGTTCTTTGTCTTCGCATAAAGATGACTGCCAAAAGTATGCCGAAGACTGTGGACGCCAAATCTTCCTTTGATCTTGGCTCGTTCAAGATATTTCTTGAACAATTCTTGGATTCCTCCTGTTGTTAATCTCTGTTTTCGTTGGCTTAGGAAAAGCGGTTCTTCTGAACCCAGACCGTTGACGGTTGATTTGATTAAGCGTTGCAGATCAGGGGGCAGATAAATCGTCCTGGACTTTTGTCCTTTACCGACAATTAATGCGCTCGTTTACCTTTTACGTCACCAACATTCAGTCCGGAAACCTCACTTAATCGACACCCCGTCTGCAAGTAAAATTCAAACAACAATCTGTCTCGTTGGTTTCCTTAGATTGCTTTCTTGAATCGTTCGACTTCCTTCAGGTTCAGATAACGTGTTTCCCTCTGAATTTCCTTCTCCATTCTGATCATCTTTGCCGGGTTCCTATGCAAGAGTTCAGAACCAATGCACCAGGCGAAGAAAGACCGAACGGCGGCACGCTTCAGGTTCCGGCTTGCAGCGAGCTGGGACGTACGTGCAGAACGTGCATTGGAATCGTTTAGCACATTCTGCATGAACGTCCCCCAAAACGTCCGTTTAGAATAATAATCCCATTCCCCAAAACAAAAAAAGCCCCATTGCTGGGGCTTAAGATTCGGGGATTATGGGAGCAGACTCAGCGGCCTGGCGCTGCGGCGATCCGGGACGTACGTGCAGAACGTGCATTGGAATCGTTTAGCACATTCTGCATGAACGTCCCCCAAAACGACATAGTTACGTAATCATAGCGGTTTGCGTAAGCTGGGGACGTAAAAATCACATCCGGTCTTTCCGGAAGGTGGAGTACTGAAGCATCCTCTGTCATGAAGATGCATTCCCCCCCCCTTACGGTTTTGAGATTTTCATAGGAGTTTTTATAGTAACAAAGAAATTTCTCGATCCGTTCTTTAACGATTTCACGTGTAGTTTCACCTGTTGACATACCTCCAGGCTTATTCCAGGTGGCGTTTTTTTTACTCGGAGATATGCTACTATACGGGCGTACACACAATAGTATCACTGCTTTAAAAAACCAGCTAACAATCTTTTCATACCTGTTGGATTGTTGCCATGCCTCTATTAGACCAGCTAAAATACTGTCATGGATCCAATTTTCAGACATCAGTAGTTTTTTGTTTCTTAATTTATTCAAGCATTTTAACAATTCATTTTCAAGAAACTTAGAATCTTTACTTTGAATAGACTTGATTTTTTTGAACACGGTGTAGGTCTTGGCTCTGTTAAGATAGAAATGTATAGGTAATAAGTCATTAAAGTAAGCCTTTAGACCTAAATGCTCAATATAGGGTAATAAAGGAGAAGTACCGGCCATAGGATCAAAAATGATCTTAGAGCCAGGAAGAATTTTGGAAGCAAAATAATTTACTATCTCGGGCCGAAAAGACGCATATTCTTTTGGGAGTAGCTTACAGCGTTTCATAGAAGAAAAGTTGCTGTCCATACTTTTAGCTTTGCAATTATACTAAAAAATGCTGCAGCCTTTAAAGAGCTCTGGCGAGAATGCAACAGGGTCACATCTTCAGATGTCGTGAATTTATCTGATGTTTTTTCTGAGTCTTCCTGTGTTCGGGCACTTCCTGGTTCACAGAATACACCTCCCAGATTTCTATGTCAAACGCAAGTTTCTATGTTTCCGAGGCTTGAAAGAAGGTCTTAAAAAAAGGTCCGAGAACCAGGACAAACACCAGGCGATAGGCTATGGGCCATAGGCAAAAGGGAAGAGGAACAAGGCACAAGGAGAAAGGACACCCGACGGAGATGCTCTGGCTATATTTTGATGTCTTCCAATTTGATTCCCCGTCCTGAGCGGATGCTTTGGCGTGCACGTTCAACCCGCGCCAGGAAGCGAGGGTCGTGGGCTCTGGGTGACTTCGCCACGTAGCGCTTAACCTTGATATCTGCCTCCCTGTCGCGGGCCTCAGCAATCTCGTAAGCGGTCTGCATCCGAAGAAGGGTGTCCATCTTCAGGCCGAAAGCCTTCTCGATCCGCAGCGCCATGTTGGGCGATAGCGCGGCGCGGACGTTGAGAAGGGCAGAGAGAGCGGGCCTGCTCACACCAAGAACCTTGGCGGCCTGGGTAACGGAAAGACCGAGAGGCTCGATCACTTCCATCTTGATGAACCGTCCCGGATGGGCCGAGCTTGCCATACGCATCATGTTTTTGTTTTCTTTCAAAGGTGATCCCCCCAGAATATTCACTAATCCAATCTCTTCTTCGCAGGGCGGACCTCATAAAGCTCGTGATCTTCTCTGACAAGGCAGGCGCGCTCTGTGGTCGCTTTTTCTCGACTGGGTTTCCGTGTCAGGGAACGACGGGGACATGGCCGGAATAAGCCTGTACCGCATCGTCTACGGAGACAATCGTCAAACCATATCGCATTGCCTGACAGAGAAGCATCCGGTCAAACGGGTCTCTATGCAGAAACGGGAGCTTGCCCAGGTTGGCCACGCTGTCTTCATCCAGCGAGAGGGTCTCAATCCTATGTCTTTGGCGTTGTTGGAGTAGATACAGATCAGGTGATTGCGGCAAGAACAACTTGCCAACCTGATATTTGACTATGACCTCCCAGACGGAGATAACGCTGAGATAAACTTCATTGGCGGGATCGCGGATCATGGGCACCATTGGGGCGGGTAGGCGTGGGTCCCCGGTGATATACCAAAGAAAGATGTGGGTGTCCAGCAGCAGTCTCATCGTCCTTCAAACTGCGCGATGATTTCCTCCGGCAACGGCATGTCAAAGTCGTCTGGCACGCGAAACTCTCCGGAGCACAAGGCGTAAGGGCGCAGCCCTGCAACGCTTTGTGTTACCGGTTTAATCTCCGCCACTGGCTGATCTGAATCGATGACAAGAAATGTCTCGCCAGCTTTCACCCGTTGTAAATAGCCTATCAGATCCTGGCGGATTTCGTCTATGGTAATTGTACTCATTAATGCATTATAGCAACTTCACAATCACCTGTCGAGAGTTAATAATTTGGGATTCTATGGAGATTTGTGTTTTATGTGGGCGAATACTTCGGTGGTTGGTTTGGGCAGGCCGGCAATCTTCCAGGCATGAAGCGGGTCCAGAAAATGCTCGCGAGAAGCTTCCTCCAAGAATCGTCTAAGCCTCTATCTCCTCTTTGACGGAGATGGCCACTTTATAAAGAATCGTAAGGATGAAGAAACCCATGGCCCAGACTCCCAGGGTGATAAGTACCTCGGGCGCCGTGGGATAATATTCCGTAATCTTTTCTAACGGCGAGGGGATGAAACCCGTCACCACCAAACCAAGTCCCTTTTCAATCCATAGAGATCCAAATACAGCCACGCAGGCTACGGCTAAGAGACTCTCATTCTTACGGGTGCGCGGGTTTATTAAAAGAATAAGAGCGGCTCCGGCCAGAAAAACGGAGGTCCACATCCAGGGAACCAGGGCCCGGTGCCCTTCCAATCCGGC
>JAHJQK010000100.1 GCA_018819135.1 Pseudomonadota bacterium
CGCTTGCTGCTCTCCGTCCCGCAGGGTAATATCATGAATCTTGATCTCCTTGGCCGGCGGAAACTGAAATTTCGAGGTAACCTCCGGTTCGTAATTCCAAGGACTGACAAACCACTTCTCCGTTTTCCAGGGCTGTTTCATTCTTTCTCCTTCCCTTTCTAACAAATTCGGAATTCGGAATCTTTCATTTGTTGATTTCAATTCCGCATTCCGCAATTCGCAATCCGCAATTTAATCGTTATTTGAGTCCCAGCACATCTTGCATGTCATAAAGCCCGGGTTTCTGTTTGGCCACCCAGCAAGCGGCCCGTACCGCTCCCCGGGCAAAGTTGTCCCGGCTGTGGGCGCGATGGGTAACTTCCAACCTCTCACCCAGGCCGCCGAAGATTACGGTATGTTCACCGACGATGTCTCCGGCGCGGATGGTTTGCATCCCGATTTCTGCTTTTTTCCTTTCCCCGATGATTCCCTTGCGTTCATAGACCCCCACTTGGTCGAAATTACGATTTAAGGATTGAGCCAAGATCTGGCCCATCTTCATCGCTGTCCCACTGGGAGCATCTTTCTTCATCCGATGGTGAGCCTCGATCACTTCCACATCATATTCCGCACCGAAGATTTTGGCCAGGTCGGCAATGATCCGGAACATCACGTTGACGCCTACGCTCATGTTCGGAGAGAGAACGCAGGGAACTTTTTGGGTCAAGGTTCGAACTTCCCCCATCTGGGCGGGAGAGAACCCCGTAGATCCGATGACCGCGCTCTTCCCTTTTTCCGCCACCATGGGCAAATTGGTTAAGGCCGCTTCGGCGTTGGTAAAGTCGATGATCACATCCCCGGCGGAAATGACTTCTTTTAAAGACCCGGCAAGGGAAACGTTCCACGTTCCCAAACCAGCCATTTCTCCCACGTCCCGCCCAATATGGGGGTGATCCTGCCGTTCCACGGCTCCGGCCAGGAGAACATGGGGAGTCTCATGGATCGCTGCCAGGAGGCGCTGCCCCATCCTGCCTGCTGCCCCGATTAAAATCGCCTTCACAACATCGTTGGCCATAACGCCCCCTCTCCCATAATGAGTTGGGAATGCGGATTGCAGAATTTCATTAGGCAGTTTTTTTGCTTGAACCCTTGAATCCTCGAACCCTTGAACCCAGTACTATTTGTACGCTTCTTCCCAGAGGCTCCCTTCGTAAACCACCCGCGTATCCCCTTCGAGGAAAACGCGGTCAAACGCCTCTCCTTTAGGCTGGAAGTAGATCTTGAGAATCTCTCCGCCGCTCGTCTGCACTTCCACCGGCGAATCAACCAGTTTTTTCTTGGCGGCAATCAGGGCCGACGCCACGGCTCCAGTCCCGCAGGCTAAGGTCTCATCCTCAACTCCGCGCTCATAAGTTCGAACCTTCAGGTGCTTCCTATCAACGGGCTGCACGAAGTTGGCATTGGTGCCAGCAGGCTGGAACTGGGCATGGAAACGAATCTTTCTTCCCAAATCCTTCACCGCCACAGCGGCCGCATCTTCGACCATTTTTATGGCGTGGGGAACACCCGTATTAATAAAATGAAGCTGATGGTTCTGGCCATCAATAGGAACATCCAGGTTTAGTTTTAAGCCGGTGGGCTGGACCATCTGCAGTTTAACCTGCCTTCCATTGACCTCGGCTTCGATGATCCCGGCCAGGGTCTCAAAGGCCAGTTTGGGCGTTGTAATCCCCTTCAGGACGGCAAATCGGGCGGCACAGCGCCCGCCATTCCCGCACATCTCCGCCTCGCTGCCATCGGCATTAAAGAAACGCCAGCGGAAGTCCACCCGCTGGGAAGGCTCAATGAGAATCAAACCATCCGCGCCCACAGAAACTTTCCGCGTACAGACCCTGGGCACAAAATCCCCTAAGCGGTCGGCATTCAAAACCCCTTGACGATTATCGATAAGGATAAAATCATTCCCGCTACCGCTCATTTTGAAAAAAGGTATCTTCACCACTTTGCAACTCACCATTAAAATTTTCTTTAGGACGCGGATTTACATAGATTAACGCAGATAATTATTTTCTTTTTGGTTGATCCTGATAATCTGTGTACATCCGTGTCCAATAAAATTTGTTATCTCAAGCCAAAAAATCGGGAATGAACTCCCCTTTGATCAGATCGTCGTAATCTTCGCGCTCCCGGACAATATAAAAACGGTCTTTGGCCACTAAAACTTCTGCGGCCCGGGGTCGAGAATTATAATTTGAGGCC